>JAEWYA010000062.1 GCA_023395775.1 Bacillota bacterium | reverse complement strand
TCACCGGGCCGTGGCGCGTTTCCGTGAACGGTGAGGAGCGGGGCACAGTGATGCTGCCCGCAAATCCAAGCGCACGGGCTGGCGACTGCGTGGTTTATACAACGGTCTTGAAGGAGCGGCCGACTTTTTGCAACTCCGTGCTGTTTCATTCTTCGCATCAGTATGTCAGAATTTATTTGGATGGGAAATTGCTGGCGAGCTATGGAGGAGCACAGAAGACGCCTATTGCAATGTCTCCGGGCTCTGCATGGCAGGATGTCCGACTTCCTTCCAACTGGGTGGGAAGAGAGCTGTCCATTGAACTGGTTGGCTATTATGACTACTATGCGGGGGAATTGCTGGGTGTAACAATCGGCACGAAGGCCGGCTTTTTATACGATATAGTCGAGGGTGCGCTCCCAATTTTGATTTCCACACTCCCCACTCTCTTGTGTGGCCTTGTCATGCTGGCGGTCAGTTTCTTTTTTCATAAACAGGCAGGAAAGAGATTACGCTATCTCGGACTGTTCACAGCCACGACTGCCGCATGGATTTTGTTGGAGGCGCACATAACACAGCTGTTTTCTGGAGATATTCTGCTGAACATGAACCTGGTCTTCATACTGTTCAGTTTGGTGCCGGTATTTGCGGTCTGTTACCTTTTGACCTATTCTGAGTTTGAGAAAAGCAGATATATACGATTTTTGCTGGCAGTGTCCTCCATGAACAGCATCGTGATACACGCGCTTCGCTTTCTGGGACTGGTCGACTATTTGGAATCCATTCTAAGCGTTCACTTAATGCTGCTTTTGACGATGTGTGGTATTTTGAAGGTTTACATACGGGAAAAACGGGAAGGCCATGAGCTGAATCGTGAAAGCCGAATGCTGTTTACGGCGCTGCTTGTGTTTTCCGCATTTGCCCTGATGGATATTGTGCGCTTTTATATACCCATTACTGATATAGCCACATGGTATTCCAGCATCGGACTGTTCTGCTTTGTACTGATCCTCGGCTATTCCGCCGTGCGGCAGGAGGCCGAAAATAAAGCGGAGCACATTGAGCGGGAGATTTACAGGAAACTGGCGTATACCGATATTTTGACAGGCCTGAAGAACCGGACGGCGTTTGAAGAGCAGATGGAGCTATACCGGCAGGAAAGCAGCAGGAGCAGTCTGATGATCATGATGGCGGATATGAACGGCTTGAAGTGGATCAACGACAATCTGGGCCATAAAGCAGGCGATCAAGCATTGGCGATTGTTGCACACTTACTGGCAAAGCATTTCGACAGATGCCATTGCTATCGGATCGGAGGCGATGAGTTCTGCGTGCTTTCCGAACAGTATACCGAGCAGGAATTTACTGCGGTAGCAGAGACGTTCACACAGGCGGTTTCCGCTCAGAAAATTGCAGCGGGTCATGCGCTGTCTATCTCCTGCGGCTATGTCAGACAAAACGGACGGACTGTGGATCAGACGCTGGTCAAAGCGGACTCTGAGATGTATGAGAAGAAGATGGCGTACCGCAGTCAGAACGGGATAGGATAACGGGCGTATGTATTACGTTTATATGCTGCGCTGCGGGGATGGGTCGCTCTATACCGGCATCACGACCGACCCGGCACGCCGCCTTGCAGAGCATCAGGGGCAGGGAGGGCGTGGGGCGAAATATACCGCCGCCCGACGGGCTGTTCGAATGGAGGCCATTTGGACGGCGGCGGACCGCTCTGCGGCTTCCCGCCTGGAACGGCACATCAAATTGCTTGCAAAGCGGGAAAAGGAAGCCTTGATCGCGGGACAGCTTCCGGAGAGACCGGAATTTGAGGGATATCAAAAGCAGCTGATCGCCTCCCTCTTATGAAAAACTTTGATTTCCCTTACTTGATAACAGTGCAGATGATTCATAATAACGATTCAATGGGGTACAGAATTCTCACGCTGCCCGGTTTTGGACCGGGCAACGTGCTTTATGTTTTCCGTGGTTACTCCCCTTGACTGATGTACAGATCTTCCGCCTTGTTCAGTGCTGAGATTAGATCTGCCCTCAATTCTTCAAGTGAGTTTTGGGCATCAACAATTGCATGAAATAAAACTAAGTACTCTTTTGTAAGATTTTCCACTGGATTTGAACCTTCTTTCTAAAAATTTGACGTTGATAAGAATATACCACGAGCGGACAGTATTTTGCTGAATTATGTCGACCAATAAAATAATTTTGAAAAGAAGGACGCAAAACGAGAGATGCGCGCAACTAGCCCTTCGTACAAGACAATATAGTCAGGCAGTCAGATCAGTTCGGCCTTCCGCATGGCAGAGGCGATGATCACGGCATGGTCAAAGGCAAGACCGCCGCTGTCCTGAATTGTATATTCCGTAAGTGGGCCTGAAATGCCTGGAACTGTGTGCTTTTGCAGCACTGCGCAAAAATTTCCTCTCACGCCGGAAAGGGCAAGCGTGAGTGTTTCCGGGCCGTTTTCCGCGGTGACTGCAAACCATGCGGCGTCGGCGGCGTCATCCCCGGCAGTTGCCTCCGTTCGTTCACCCAGCTTTGCGACATACGCTTCCGACATGACCCACATACGGGGGTCCCGCCCCGGCGCGCTGAAAAGACCCACCGGCTCGAGAGGAATGCCGGTCAGATGGGTTTCCTCCGCCAGCTCCCGGCGCGCGGTTTCGCTCACCGGCTCGGACTCTCTGGAAAACCCGCCCGGCAGCGCCCATTTGCCGAGGTACGGATGCCCTCCCCGCTGAATCAGCAGCAGCTCGCAGCCAGTCTTGACTGTACGGAAAACGACAATATCGGCGGTAACAGAAGGGCGATTGTAGTTTTTTGGACGGTACTGGGCGAGGAATTCCGCCTCGGTGAGTCCGTTGATATCTCTCAATTCCATTTGCTTCCCCCAAAATTTGCACACGGGGCCGCCGTCTTTCAGAACGGCGGCCCCGTATTTTTAATCAAAAATCAACGTCTGAATCGTAGTAGCAGCACTTTAACAGCTTCTCCATCTCCTCTTGACTGGGCTGGCGGGGATTGGAGCCTGTGCAGGCGTCGCCGATTGCGTTCTTCGCAATCTCCGGCAGACGCTCCAAAAAGACATTTTCCGGGACAAAACCATCCTCGGCAGGATAGCTGTCCGGGCCATAGTGCCGGATGCAGTGGGGAATGTTCAGCGCGTCGTTCATACCGCGCAGATGGGCGATAAGCAGGGCGACCTTCTCATCGTCGTTCTTCCCGCCCAGATTCATATAGTCCGCGATCTGGCCGTAGCGCTTTTTTGCGTCCGCATCCTTGGCGTTAAACGCGATCACTTTCGGCAGATACATTGCGTTGGCCGCACCGTGGATGATATGGGCGCCGCAGTCGGCGAATGCCGCGCCGGTTTTGTGGGCCATGGAATGAACAATGCCCAGCAGCGCATTGGAAAAGGCCATTCCTGCCAGACACTGCGCATTGTGCATGCTGTCGCGCTTGGCCATGTCGCCGTTGTAGGAATCGACGAGGTTACTCTGAACCATCCTGATGGCAAAAACCGCCAGCGGGTCGGTGAAATCACTGTGGGCGGTAGAGACATAGGACTCAATGGCATGGGTAATGGCATCCATTCCGGTATGGGCCACCAGCTTTTTGGGCATGGTCTCCGCCAGATCGGGGTCCACAATGGCCACGTCTGGGGTAATCTCAAAGTCCGCGATGGGATATTTAATCCCTTTGGCGTAATCGGTAATGATGGAGAAGGCCGTCACCTCGGTAGCTGTGCCGGATGTTGAGGAGATGGCGCAGAAGTGCGCCTTTTTGCGGAGCTTGGGCAGACCGAATACCTTGCACATATCCTCAAAGGTAACATCGGGATATTCATACTTGATCCACATGGCCTTTGCCGCGTCGATTGGGGAGCCGCCGCCCATGGCAACAATCCAGTCGGGCTGAAATTTCTGCATGACCTCGGCGCCTTTCATGACTGTTTCCACCGATGGATCGGGCTCGATGCCCTCAAACAGCTCCACCTCCATACCGGCCTCCTTCAGATAGGAAACCGCACGGTCCAGAAAGCCGAATTTTTTCATGCTGCCGCCGCCGACACAGATCATTGCGCGCTTTCCTTCAAAAGTTTTCAATGCCGCCAGAGTGCCCTTGCCGTGGTACAGATCTCTCGGTAAAGTAAATCTTGCCATAGTACTACCTCCATATTCTTTCAGCATTCTTTAAATTTTTGCGGCTCACAGGAAGCTCAGTACTGCGTATCGGTCGCACGGCGACGCATTTTCCCTGTGATTGCTAAATTATCAGGACTAAAAATGATTGTCAAGAAAAATTACAAAATTTGACTAAGTGATTAAGCAGTAACGGCAGTTTCTCCAAAATACCTCGATTCATACTGCTAAATTGTACAAGAGAAAGCGCTCATTCCCCTTTGAGTATGCCCCATCGTACTATTTTTCACAGATGAATTATATTTTGTAAAAGGTCCAATAATACAGTTGAAATTTGGGAGCACTTTGTGTATTATTTATAATAAGCTAACTATAAACAATTCCAGGAGTGCTATTGAAGGAGGGCTGTCCAATGCTTAAGAAAACAGTGTTTGTCAATGGAAATGAAACCCGCTTGGTAGTCGACCCCGATGCAACCTTAGCTAGCGTATTAAGAGAACGACTGCTTCTTACCGGAACAAAAGTCGGATGTGGAAAGGGCGAATGCGGAGCATGTACCGTGATTCTGGACGGAAAAGTGGTCAGGGCCTGCATTGTGAAAATGAAACGGGTGTCGGATGGGGCGCAGATCATTACCATTGAAGGAGTGGGGACCAAGGAGAGCCTTCATCCGCTGCAGCTGTCGTGGATGATCCACGGCGCGGCGCAGTGCGGGTTTTGTACGCCTGGATTTATTGTCTCCGCCAAGGCACTGCTTGATGCGAATGTGAATCCTTCCAGAGAAGAGGTCAGAGACTGGTTTCAGAAAAATCGGAATGTCTGCCGCTGTACCGGCTATCAGCCCTTGGTGGACGCGGTTATGGACGCGGCCCGGATGATGCGCGGCGAAGTGACCAAGGAAGAACTGTGGCCGAAGCTGAAGAACGGCGACACTATGCTGGGCTCCAGCATGCCCCGCCCATCGGCCCTTGCCAAGGTAACGGGAAAATGGGAGTTTGGCGCGGACCTGGGGCTGCATCTCCCCGAGGGTACGCTGCATATTAAATTGGTCCAGGCCCAGGTATCCCATGCCAACATATTGTCCATCGATACGTCGGAGGCCGAAAAGGTGCCGGGCGTTTACAGAGTTCTCACCTACAAGGATGTTCCCGGTACCAACCGGATCAACGGCCTCGCATTCCCTTCCAATAAGGGCAGCGGCAAGGAGCGGCCGATTCTGAACGACAAGAAGATTTTTCAGTTTGGCGACGCCATTGCCATGGTGCTGGCCTATCTTCCATCCGTTGCGGAGGAGGCTGCCAAAAAGGTCAAGGTCGAGATCGAGGAGCTGCCGGCTTATATGAACGCACCCGCGGCCATGGCGGAGGATGCCATCGAGATTCATCCGGGAACGCCCAACGTTTATTTTGAAACGCATATTGTAAAGGGAGAGGAGGTTGACCCACTGCTTGAAAAGCTGCCGTATGTAGTTGAAGACGACTTCTATGTACAGCGGCAGCCCCACCTTCCGCTGGAACCAGACGTCGGCTTTGCATACCTGGACGAAGAGGGGAAGCTGATTGTCCACACCAAGAGCGTGGGCCTTCATCTGCACGCGCTGATGGTGGCGGAAGGCATCGGCATTCCGCTGGAGAAACTGATCATTGTGCAAAACCCCACCGGAGGTACGTTCGGCTATAAATTCAGCCCCACCATGGAGGGACTTCTGGGCGTGGCGGCGCTGGTTACGAAAAGGCCCGTTTATCTCCAGTTCAATATGTTCCAGCAGATCACGTACACCGGAAAACGGGCGCCGTTTTTTGTCAGCCTGAAGATGGGCGCCGACAAGGACGGAAAGCTTGTCGCCATGAAATCTGACTGGACGGTGGATCACGGCCCGTACTGCGAGTTCGGCGATCTGGTGACGATGCGGGGCAGTCAGTTTATCGGTGCGGGCTATATGATTCCGAACATCCGTGGCGAGGGCCGAACGGTTGCGACCAACCACGTGTGGGCTGCGGCGTTCCGGGGCTATGGATCTCCCCAGAGCATGTTCCCCTCTGAGGTGCTGGTAGATGAACTTGCTGAAAAGATGGGTATGGATCCGCTGGAATTTCGCTATCTGAATGTATATCGGGAAGGGGATACCACCCCAACCGGCTGCCATCCCGACGTCATTGCGTATCCGCAGGCGTTAGACAAGCTGCGGCCGCTTTACCGGCAGGCAAAGGAAAGTGCCTCGTCGAAGAATGCCGGGAGCAGCGACACGAAGTATGGGGTTGGCATTTCGCTCCTCACCTACGGTTCGGGTCTGGACGGCGCTGATTCCTCCGAAGCCTGGGTGGAGCTCACGAAAACCGGCGTCACCGTGGGCTGTTCCTGGGAAGACCATGGACAGGGCGCCGACATGGGCGCGCTGACGATCGCCCACGAATCCCTCAAACCCATGCACATTCGGCCTGAGCAGATCAAGCTGGTGATGAACGACATGGAGTTTACCCCCAACAGCGGCCCTGCCGGCGGCAGCCGTTCCAACGTTTTGACAGGCAATGCCATCCGGGTGGCCTGCGAAAACATGATGGCGGCTCTGAAGAAGGAGGATGGAACCTTCCGCACGTACGATGAGGCCGCCGCGGAGAGCCTTCCTGTGAAGTATTCCGGAAAATGGACGTCACCCTGCAAGGAGTGCAGTGTGGAGACCGGACAGGGGAATCCGTTCCCCGCTTATATGTACGGTGTACTTCTGGCGGAGGTATCGGTCAATATGGCCAGCGGAAAGGCCAAAGTGGACAAGCTGACTCTGGTCTCCGACTGCGGTCCCGTCATGAATCAGACCGTTCTAGACGGCCAGCTGCTGGGCGGACTGGCGCAGGGTATCGGACTGGCGCTGTCCGAGGATTTCGAGGATTTGAAGAAGAATACGACACTGACCGGCTGCGGAATTCCGCAGATCCGGGATGTCCCGGACGACATGGTTCTCATCCATCAGGAGACTAGGCGGCCGAACGGGCCGTTCGGCATGGCCGGAGCGGGCGAAATGCCGCTTTCCGCTCCTCACGCCGCCATTATTAACGCAATTTACAACGCGTGCGGTGTTCGTATCACAAAGCTGCCCGCATATCCGGAGAAGATCAAACAGGGGCTACAAAGCGTTTCACATTGATCGACAGGTGGGCAAAACCGGGTTTATCCGGTTTTGCCCACTGGAGGTAATTATGGATTTACAAAAGCTGCTGGAAAACGGAGAAAAGTGCATCCATGACGAGCCGCCGGCCTGCGCGGCAACATGTCCCATCCATGTGGATGTCTCGGCGCTTCTTGACGCGGTGGGCGCGGGCAATTTTCAAAAGGCCTATCAGATTCTGGAAAAGAGAATGCCGTTTCCAAGACTGATCGGCAGAATCTGCGACCATCCCTGCCACTGTGCCTGTGTGCGGGAGAAGATGGACTGTGCACTGAACATCTCCGAATTGGAGAGAGCGGCGGTGGAATACGGATATGCACCGCCGAAGAAGATGCTCCCCATCCCTAAAACCCTTGGTAAGGTGGCTGTTGTCGGCGGAGGAATCAGCGGCATGACCGCAGCCGTGGAGCTGGATAAAAAAGGAGCGCAGGTCACCGTCTATGAACAGTCGCCGCGTCTGGGCGGCAGGCTTTGGGACTTTGCGGGCAGCCGGCTTGATCCGGAGGAGATTGAAGAAGAACTGCTGGCCTTTGAAAAACGGGGGATCACCGTACATTGTCAACAGAAAATTGATTCCGACGGATTGTCCGCGCTTTTAAAACAGTTTGACGCCGTTTACCTCGGCACGGGCACATGGGAGGAAGGGATTGGGGCAGATCCGCTGACGTTTCAGGTGCGGGACTCGTTGTTTGCAGGCGGCAGGCTGGTAACTCAAACGGTGTCTGTGATCGGTTCGGTGAGCACCGGAAAGCGGGCGGCTGTTTCCATCGAGCGTTTTTTGAAAAAAGTGTCCATGACCGCCGCCCGAGAACGGGAGGGCACGTTTGACACGCCGCTGCACTTCAACTTGGAGGATGCGATGCCGGAGAAGCGGATTTCCTGCCCTCCTGACGGCTACGGAAGGGAGGCCGCCGCGGCGGAGGCCCGGAGGTGTCTGCACTGCCGGTGCGTTCAATGCGTGAAGTGCTGCAGCCATATGAAGAGCTTTAAGATTGCGCCCAAAGCTTATGCCCGGCAGATCGGGACCAACGAGAGTGTCATTATGGGCACTCACTACGCCAACAAAATGATCAATTCCTGTACCCTGTGCGGACTGTGCGACGAGCAGTGCGCCAATGACGTTCACCTGCGTGACATGGTGTACGAGGCCAGAAAAAGTATGGTAGAAAAGGGCAAAATGCCGCCCTCCGCCCACGACTTTGCCCTGCGGGATATGCAGTTCAGCAACAGCAGCCGCTTTTTCATGGTGAAATCTCCCCCGGAAGCCGGGGCAGCAAAAGAAGGTAAACCGGCACAATATTTGTTTTATCCGGGATGCCAGCTCTCCGCATCCGCGCCGGAGTCCGTGGAAGCGTCTTACCGCTACCTGCTGACAAATGTGAAAGAGGGCGTGGGGCTGATGCTGGGCTGCTGCGGCGCGCCCGCAGACTGGGCGGGGCGGCAGGATCTGATACGGGAGAATGTGGAGCGTCTGAAGAGGGCATGGGAAACCATGGGCCGCCCCACGTTCATTCTGGCCTGTTCCAGCTGCGGTCAGGTCTTTCAGAATTATTTGCCGGAAATTCCGGTGATTTCTCTTTGGGAGATCATGGACCGGTACGGCTTGCCGGATTGTGCGGCCAACGGTGCGGGACGGGCTTTGAACATTCACGACGCCTGTACCTCCCGATACAATGAGCGGCTCCAGTCCAGCATTCGAAAAATTACCCGGAAGCTGGGCTATGAGATCGACGAACTGAACTACTCCCGGGAGAAGACAAAGTGCTGCGGATATGGCGGCCTGGTCTATTATGCAAACCGGGAACAGGCGGAGAATTTTATACAGGACCGGATCGGGGAAAGCGGGGAAGATCTGCTGGTATACTGCGCCATGTGCAAAGATTTGTTTGTCGGCGGGGGAAAGAGGACCTATCATATTTTGGACCTGCTTTTTGCAGAGGACCTGGAGCGTGCCGGGAGTCGGAAAATGCCAAACCTCTCCCAGCGGCAACAAAACCGGGCGGAACTTAAGCGCAGGCTCCTGCGCGAGCTGTGGGGGGAAGAATTGGACGTGGAGCTAAAGCATGAGAATTTGCCGGGGCTGGTAATTCCCCCCGAGGTTTGGGAGAGTATGGAGAAAAGGTATATTCTTCTGGAGGAAGTGAAGCAAGTCATCTCCCATGCTCAAAAAACGGGGGAGCGTTTTTTCAACCCCGAGAGCGCCTGCTATTCCGCCAGTCTGCGGATTGGCGAAGTCACGTACTGGGTGCGCTATCGGGAGGAGGACGGAAGCATTCAGGTCGTCAGCGTGTACAGCCATCGCATGGAAATCGCAGAGGAATAGCACCATGCTCAATTGTCCGGCTTTGAGAAGATAGAAGGGGGGATTTCATGAAAGAAGACGGAGAACGGGAGCTGCCGTGGATCTGTGACAAGTGCAAAATGAAACTGGAGCCCCACAAGGTAAAAGTCAGCTACCTCAGCGGAAATTTCGAGGTGGAGCTGATGCAGTGCCCCCAATGTAAGGCGGTTTTTATCGGAGAGGAGCTGGCGCTGGGCAAAATGCTGGAAGTGGAGAAAGGACTGGAGGACAAGTAGTGGGATTCTGCAACGCCTATGAGAGCAAAAGTATGACGGAGGTCACCGGGGAGACCCTACGGCCCGGCGGCTTTCGCCTGACCGAAAAAGCGGTCCGGCTGTGTGGGCTCTCATCTCGGGATGCCGTTTTGGACCTGGGCTGCGGACGCGGCGCTACCGTAAACTATCTCTACAATACCCACCGGATTCGGGCAATTGGAATTGACCCCTCGGAAAAGCTGATCGGGGATGCAAGAAAACGGTATGCATTTGCCGACTTTCTGACGGGAATGGGGGAAAATCTTCCATTTGAGAGCGAGTGCTTTACGTGCGTTTTTGCTGAGTGCACTCTGTCCCTAGTGGAGAATTTGAACGGTGTGCTGAAAGAGACGTTCCGGGTATTGAAAGACGGGGGCCGGCTGGTTGTGACAGATGTCTACGCCAGGAATGCCAAGGAGGTAAACGGACTGCGTCCGTTTGCCATGAACAGCTGTATGAGAGGGCTCCATGATCTGACTGAGCTTGAAGAAACGCTGAAGAAGACCGGGTTTGCTGTTTCATACCGGGAGGATTGCAGTGATCTTTTAAAAGAACTGATGGTGCAGGCCGTCTTCACCTTTGGCTCCATGGCGGCGTTCTGGAATCTGACGTCGGGGAATTGTGTGGATGGCTGTCGGTATCAGGAGGCGCTGAGAAAGTGCAGACCGGGGTACTTTATGATGATTGCGGAAAAGGAGGGGACAAACTGTGGATGAGACTGGCTTTCGAATGTTTCGACTTTCCAGCGCCGGCTATTGCTGCGCCCAGATCATGATGAAAATGGCGCTGGAAGACGAGGAAACGGAAAATGAGGATTTGATCCGGGCTTTAAACGGCCTGTGCATGGGGATTGGAAGCGAACAAAAGACCTGCGGTGTCCTCACGGGAGGAATTGCCGTTCTGGGCCTGTATGCGGGAAAGGGGAACGATCAGGAATACCCGTCCCCCAGGTATACCGCGATGGTGGATGAATTTACCGGATGGTTTCGCGAGGAATTCGGGAGCACGGAATGCGCCGACCTGATCGGTGTGTGCAGCGTTATGGATTACCAGACAAATCAGGAATACCGGCTCAAATGCGGCGACACGCTGATCCGGAGCTTTGAGAAAATCCGAGAAATTCTGCGGGAGCATGATTTTACATGGGGAAGCAGGAGGCCGGATTGAAAGAAGACCGAATCATCACCCGAACGGAAAGCCTGTGTCCCGTTTGTATGCGGAAGACGGAGGCTTCCATTGTGACGGACGGCGTCGGCTGCTATTTGAAAAAAACCTGCCCTGAGCACGGAGATTTTTCCGCAGTGATTTGGCGGGGAAGCATTCCAATTGAAAACTGGATGCGATCCCGGGAAGGGGCGCATCTGGAAAAGACCGTCACCAGGGTTCAAAAAGGCTGCCCATACGATTGCGGTTTGTGCGAAGAGCACCGTCAGCACACCTGCACGGCGCTGATCGAGGTGACGCAGCGGTGTAACCTTCGCTGCAGATTCTGCTTTGCGGATTCCGATGCCTCAGAGGATGCGGATTTGTCCCTGGAGCAGGTCAAAACCATGTATGAAGCGATTCTCAGCGTGTCCGGGACATGCAATATCCAGCTTTCCGGGGGCGAGCCCACTATTCGGGATGACCTGCCCGAAATTGT
>JAEWYA010000029.1 GCA_023395775.1 Bacillota bacterium | reverse complement strand
TATCCATATGACCGGGGACGGCCGCGCCCAGCGTCTTTACCAGTACGCCGGCGGTCTTCTGGGCGGCGGTGAGCTTTCCGGCGGACAGAGCCACAAAGTCGCCCGACTTCAGACCCAGCGCGGATATAACTGCATCCTTGCAGGGGGTGACGAACTTGGAAATGCCGCCCACCAGCTCGCCGTTTTCGTCCAGACGGAACCAATAGGCCTTGTTCCCTGCCTGAGTTTCCACGTCGGCAAGGGTTTTGTCGATAAACTTGCGGGTCTCTTTAAAATCGGAGATGACCACGGCCTTGACGGTGTTCCCCGCGAAAGGCTCGAAGCCGCAGCCGGAGAGCACCTCCGTGGCGTCCCGCACGGTCAGATCGATGCGAAGATCCGGCTTGTCGGAGCCGTATTTCTCCATGGCCTCCATATATGGAATGCGGGTAAACGGCGCGCCGCTGGCCCGATCGTAGGAGCCGAATTTGGCGAAGATGGGAGGCAGTACGTCCTCCAGTACGGCAAACACGTCTTCCTGCGTGGCAAAGGCCATCTCCATATCCAGCTGATAGAACTCGCCTGGGGAGCGGTCGGCCCGGGCGTCTTCGTCCCGGAAGCAGGGGGCAATCTGGAAATAGCGGTCGAAGCCGGAGGTCATCAAACGCTGCTTGAACTGCTGGGGCGCCTGGGGAAGGGCGTAGAACTTGCCGGGGTGATTCCGGGCGGGCACCAGATAATCCCGAGCTCCCTCGGGAGAGGAGGCGGTGAGGATGGGGGTGGTGATCTCCAGAAAACCGTGCTCCGTCATGGACTGACGAAGGGCGGAGACCACGTTGCACCGCAGGATAATGTTCTTTTTCACATCTGGGTTGCGCAGGTCAAGATACCGGTATTTCAGGCGGGTCAGCTCGTCGGCGTCCCGGCTGCGATTGATGGGGAAGGGCAGCTCGTTATAGCGACAGCGGCCCAGCACCTCGATGGTCTGGGGGACCACCTCAATCTCGCCGGTGGGCAGCTTCGGGTTCTTGCTTGCCCGCTCCCGGACAGTGCCGACAACGGAGACGGTGGATTCCTTGTTGATGCCCTTGAGGGTTTTCACGGCGTCGGCTGTCTCGGCCACCACCTGCGTGGTGCCATAAAAGTCCCGGATGACGGCAAAAGCCAGCTCCGCGCCGACTTCCCGTACGTTTTCCAGCCACCCGACAATGGCGACAGCCTTGCCCGCGTCGTCCAGCCGAAGCTCCCCGCAGGTATGGGTTCTTGATTGTGTCATGACAGTGAGGTCCTTTCTATCTATGAAATGGCGAATACAATAAAATGGAGAGAAGTTCTGATAAAAAATGCTTCAAAAGGCGAAGGAACAAATACAGATAGTAATTTACGGATGACTATTCCAAATTGTATTTGAATAGCTGTGATATTTCCCACATAGGCTCATTTATGCCGTTTATTCCAAAATGACTGCGCCCTTGTTCTTCTCCGCCAGACCCGCCTTGATGCGATACACCGTGGCGGCGGCGTCCAGCTTGGTCTGTTCGCCGGTGGACATGTCCTTGCAGGCGACGATACCCGCCTTAATCTCATCCTCACCCAGAAAGACCACAAAGGGGATACGCAGTTTGTCGGCGTAGGAGATCTTCGCCTTGAACTTCTTGTCCTCGCAGTGCAGCTGTGCCCGTACGCCGTTTTCCCGCAGGAGGGTGGCAAAGGATACGGCGGCGTCCAGGTCCTCCGTCATGGGCAGGATCAGCACATCGGTGGGCGCGGTGGGGAGGTCCGGATTCAGCATTCCCTGCTCGCCCAGCACGTAGAACAGGCGGGTCAGGCCGATGGAGATACCCACGCCGGGAAGCTGCTTTTCCGTGTAGTATTCCGCCAGATTGTCATACCGCCCGCCGGAGCAGACGGAGCCCACCTCGGGATGGTCCAGAAGGGTGGTCTCATAAACCGTTCCGGTGTAGTAATCCAGGCCCCGGGCGATGGTCAGATCCACCACAAAGTTTTCTGCGGGGACGCCGAAGGACGCCAGATACTTCACCACCATGCTCAGCTCGTCCAAGCCCTCGTCAAACAGGGAGTTGCGGCCTCGGTAGCCCTCCAGAGCCTGAAGAATCGCCTGGCTGCCGCCGGAAATGGCAATAAACTTCAAAATCTCGTCGGCCTTTTCCTCCGGGACGGAGTAGTCGTCCACCAGAATGGACCGGACCATGTCCGCGCCGATTTTGTCCAACTTGTCCACAGTCCGCATCACGTCGCCGGACAGCTCGGAAAGACCCAGCATGGCATAAAATCCGTTCAGGATTTTCCGATTGTTCACTCGGATCTGGAACCGCTTCAGGCCCAACGTCGAGAAGACCTTATAGATAATGGCGGGAATTTCCGCGTCGTTGATGGGGGCCAGACTGCCGTCTCCGATGATGTCGATATCCGCCTGATAAAACTCCCGGAAGCGGCCCCGCTGGGCCCGCTCGCCCCGGTAGACCTTGCCGATCTGGAAGCGGCGGAAGGGAAAGCTGAGCTCATTGTAGTGCATAGCGACGTATTTCGCCAGAGGCACCGTCAGGTCGAAGCGGAGGCTCAGGTCGGCGTCTCCCTTGGAAAAGCGGTAAATCTGCTTTTCCGTCTCGCCGCCGCCTTTGGCCAGAAGTACCTCGCTGGCTTCGATGATGGGGGTGTCCAGCGGTGTGAAGCCGTATAGAGAATAGGTCTGACGCAGGACCTCCATAATACGCTCCATCTGTTGCTGCGGCGCGGGGAGCAGCTCCATAAAACCGGAAAGAGTACGGGGTTTTAAAACGGCCATAATAAATGCTCCTTCATTTATGTTTTGTGCTTATTTCCCTGTAAAAACTGATAAAAAGGCGCTCTCGTCCCCTGGGCTTGGGACGAGAGCGAAAACGCTTCGTGGTGCCACCCAAATTCAAGAGGGGGAGAAAGTCCGCCTCTCCTTTTGGCCTCCGTCTGTACGGGGAGGGACCGTGGGCGTCTCCGCCCCCGCTCCGCCGCTGTCCTTGGCCCGATTCCACCCAAACGCTCTCAGCCATTGGCGTTCTTCTCTGTGCGGTGGTCCGCGGGTTACTGCTGCGGCATCAGCGCGGTATTCAGGTTAATCCGGGGATATGCTCAGACCTGGGGGCGTTTCTTGGGATTGACGATGTCGCGCCAGTCCAGATCGCCCCGGGCCAACCCCAGAATCAGCATTTCCGCCGTGGCTATGTTGCTGGCGTAGGGAATGTTATTCTGGTCGCACAGGCGGGAAATGTAGGTCACATCTTCAGCCATACTGGGGCTGTTGGGGTCGTCAAAAAACAAAACCAGGTCAATTTCGTTATAGGCAATGCGGGCGCCGATCTGCTGGCAGCCGCCGTGGGCAAAGGAGAGAAAGCAGTGAACGTCCAGACCGGTCGCTTCAGCGACCATATGGCCCGTCGTATTGGTGGCAAAAAGCGTGTGCTTGGAGAGAATCCCCGCATAGGCCGTGCAGAACTGGACCATGAGGTCTTTCCGGTTATCGTGGGACATGATTGCAATATTCATGGGTAAGCTCCTTTCTATTTTATGCGCATCAGGGGCACGCGCTGTCCCATGAGACGCCGAGTAATGTTTTGATAAGCGGTGGCGGCAAGATTGTCGTCCGTCAGCAGTAAGGGAACGCCCCGGTTCAGCGCCAAGGGCAGCCCATCGTCTTCCGGAACCACGCCGATGAGAGGCAAGCCCGCGGCGTCGATAGCGTCGTCGATGGTGGCGTGCATATTCCGAAGCAGCTTTTTGCGCACCCGGTTTACCACCAGATGCAGCCTTCCACGGGGAAAGGCCTCCAGCTCCATGACCGTATGCTGCGCGTCCCGCAAGGAGGCAGCGTCCGATGTGGTGACTACCACACAGCGGTCAGCGCCGCAGATCGCCAGACGAAAACCGCCGTCCAGTCCCGCCGGCGCGTCCAGCAGACAGTAATCATACCGCTCCCGAGCCTGATTCAACAGAGCGCGGAACTGACTTTCGCTGACGGGGCGGCCCCGGTTGCGTACCGGCGCGGTGAGCAGGTCAAGTGTGGGAAGACGGGATTGGCTCACCACCGCATTTTCCAGCGAACATCGGCCCTGAGCCACATCGGAAAAGTCCATCAGGGCCTTGTCTGTGAGCCCCAGCGCAAGATCGAGATTCCGAAGCCCGATGTCACAGTCGATACAAAGCACACGCTTTCCCGCCTTGGCCATGGCGGCCCCCACTCCCGCCACAAAGGAGGTCTTGCCGGTCCCGCCCTTGCCGGAGACCACGGCGATACATTCACCCATCCGGACTTCACCTCTTTTATATCCTGATTTTACAGGAAGAATTCGCTAAAATCAAAATAATTTCATACGCAGCCAAGAAAATTTACATATTGTGTGCGAGCGGAGAGCTTCAAGTATATTTTCGTGTTTTATAGGGGAGCTTTCTTGATCTTTGTAAAGGGTCGGGGATATTTTGGCGGCGTGGGTTTCACTTTTTCGATCAACACCGCCCGATGAAAGACCGCTGTTCCGGGAATGGCATAGTCCCGAATACCGGTCAAGCGGCCGCCCAGAATTTCAATGGCTTTTGCCGCGGCGTCTAGTTCTTCACCGCTGTCCACGGATTTCATGGCAAGAAATGTACCGCCCGTTTTTACCAGCGGCAGACACAGCTCCGCCAGAAGAGGAAGAGAGGCCACGGCGCGGGAGACTGCCACATCGAAGGACTCCCGGTGCTTTCCCGCAAATTCCTCCGCCCGCGCATGGACGCATTTCACATCTGAAAGGCCCAGTTCGTCGCAGACCTCCTGCAAAAAAGAGATGCGTTTTCCCAGAGAATCCAGCAGCGTCACGCGGGCGGAGGGCTCCAGAATGCGGATGGGAAGGCCGGGAAAACCGGCCCCGGTGCCCACATCCACCACAGTCCGGCCTCGAAAATCCAGCAGCTTCAGCAGAGCCGCGCTGTCCAGAAAGTGGAGGCGGGCCACCTCGTCCGGGTCTGTGATGGCGGTCAGGTTCATGACCTTGTTTTTTTCCTCCAGCAGCGCCGCATAGCGCAGCAGGGAAGGGATGACTTCGCCGGAAAGCTCCAGCTGAGCGAGGCCGTCTCTGAGAACCGCTTCCATCATTTCTGCTGTTCCTTCAAAAGATCGCGAATCTCTGTCAGCAAAGCGGTCTCTTTGCTGGGGGCGGTGGGCGCGGCTGTCTCCTTCTTTTTGTAAAAGCGATTAATTGCCTTCACAAGGCAGAAAATGGCGAATGCCGTAATGAGAAAGTTCAAAACCGCCGCCAAAAAATTGCCGTAAGGGATGACGGTCAGATTGTCCCCCACAACCCAAGTCATTTCTGAAAAGGAGATATTTCCCGTCGCCAGACTGATGATGGGCATGATGATGTCGTTAACCAGAGAGTCCGCGATCGCTTTGAACGCGCCGCCCACGATTACGCCCACGGCCATGTCCAATACATTGCCCCGGGCAATAAATTTTTTAAATTCGGCAATAAAGCCGGTGGTTTTCTCCATCATGGAAAAAATCTCTCCTTTTCTAAAATCAACGGGCTTCAATCCATTGCAGCGCAATGGATTGAATGACCTGACCGGAATGGAGCCGATTGCGCGCCGCAAAGTGACTAAAGGGTTAAGTTGTCCCGGCTCCACAGTCTCCAGATGAGTTTAAACGCCCGGTAATATTATGAATAAATATTACTAAATGAAATCAAGAAGCTTCAATTACTTGTTCTTTGGCGTTAATTTCTCCTTGCCCCCCATATAAGGACGGAGGATTTCGGGAATAAGGACGGTGCCGTCGGCTTGCAGATTGTTTTCCAAAAACGCGATCAGCATCCGGGGAGGGGCCACGCAGGTGTTGTTCAGTGTGTGGCACAGCTGCATCTTGCCGTCCTGATCCTTGTAGCGGATGCGCAGGCGCCGGGCCTGGGCGTCGCCCAGATTGGAGCAGGAGCAGACCTCGAAATACTTCTGCTGGCGAGGGGACCAAGCCTCGATATCGCAGGACTTGACCTTCAGGTCTGCCAGGTCGCCGGAGCAGCATTCCAGCTGCCGCACGGGGATATCCATGGACCGGAACAGCTCCACGGACAATTTCCACAGCTTTTCATACCAGTCCTTGGATTCCTCGGGCTTGCAGACCACGATCATCTCCTGCTTTTCAAACTGGTGAATGCGGTAAATGCCCCGCTCCTCAATGCCGTGGGCGCCCTTTTCCTTACGGAAGCAGGGGGAGTAGGAGGTCAGGGTCTCGGGCAAGGAGTTCTCCGGCAGAATCTGATCAATAAAGCGACCGATCATGGAGTGCTCGGAGGTACCGATGAGATACAGATCCTCGCCCTCGATTTTATACATCATGCCGTCCATGTCCGTCTGGCTCATGACGCCCTCCACCACGTTGCCGTGGATCATGAAGGGGGGAATGCAATAGGTGAAGCCCTTATCAATCATGAAATCCCGGCCATAAGCCAGAACGGCTTCATGCAGACGGGCAATGTCGCCCAGCAGATAATAGAATCCGTTGCCGGAGACACGGCCGGCGGCGTCCATGTCAATGCCGTCAAAGCTCTCCATGATCTCCGTATGATAGGGAATTTCAAAATCGGGGACCTTCGGCTCGCCAAAGCGCTGAACCTCCACGTTGGCGCTGTCATCCGGACCGAGAGGTACGGAGGGGTCAATGATCTGAGGAATGACCAGCATGCGCTTACGGACCTCTTCGTCAAGCTCCGCCTCCAGCTTTTCCAGCTCTGCAAGGCGAACGGCTTCGTCGGTGACCTGCTTCTTCACTGCTTCGGCCTCCGCCAGCTTGGAGGGGTCCTTCTTGGCCTGTCCCATCAGCATGCCCACCTGTTTGCTGAGCCGGTTCCGGTCTGCCCGGAGCTGGTCTGCCTCGGCAATGGCGGCGCGGCGTTTGGAGTCCAGCTCAATCACCTCATCTACCAGAGGAAGCTTGGCGTCCTGAAATTTCTTCTTGATGTTCTCCCTGACGGCATCTGGGTTCTCTCTGACAAATTTCATATCCAGCATGTTCGTTTTCTCCTTCTTAATACCATATCGGGTTTTACGTCAAAGATAATAAGTGCTGATAGCGGAAAATATGGGGTTTACTGCGACGACATGACGGCTTCCTTCAACTGCTGGTATCGCTGGGCAGGGGAAACAACATTACCGATGGCGTCCTTGGGGAGCAGGGCCGACTGTCCGGCATCCTCCATGGCCTGGATTGTCTGCTTGCAGGCGTCGCGGTCTCCGGCGGCGTATTGCTGCTGCAAGGTATACAGAGCCAGCAGAGCGGCGGTATTCTCGTCAGCCCCCGATTTAGCGGTATTCAATTCGTCCAGCTGAGACTGAAGGTCTCCCGCTTTTTTGTTAGCGTCATCCAGCTGGGATTGAAGCTGCACATTTTTGTCCTGACTCTCTTGCAGCTCTTGTAAGGTAGTGACAGAGCTTTGCAGAGTGCCGATGACCTTTTCGTTGCTGCGCTGGTGCATCAGAAAGGACAGCGCCATCAGTAAAAAGGCCACAATAAACAAAATCATGATATAGACGATCACGGGCTTGTTTTTTCGCCCGTTGGGAGAGGTCTCCGGCGCCGGAGCCGCATCTTCGGCCCCTGTGCTGCGCTTTTGCAATTTCATGGTCAGGTGTTCCTCATTTCTGATTGGATTGGGCGCGCTTCACCTTCAGAAGTGCCAGAGCTTCCAACAGGTCGTTCAGATCGTCCATACCGTAGTATTCCAGTTCAATGCGGCCTTTCTTTCGACCTGTGACAATTTTTACGCCGCGGCCCAGGTGAGAGGCCAGATCTTTCTGTGCTTCGGCCGCATAGTCCACCTTGTCGGAAGGGGAATCCGCAGATTCTTTTTCCTCTGTGCTCAGTTTCTTAGCCAGCGCCTCCGTCTGGCGGACGGACAGCCCGCCAGCAATCACGGACCGGGCGGCGCGCTCCTGCAGTTCGGGGGACAGGGGCAGCAAGGCCCTTGCGTGTCCGGCCGACAAAGATCCATCCTCCACCAGCGTTTTCACAGCAGGGGAGAGGGTCAAAAGCCTTAGCGCGTTGGTTACGGCGCTGCGGGATTTACCCACGGCTTCGGCGGCCTCCTCCTGGGTCATGTGATAGGACTGAACCAGCGACTGAAATCCGGCGGCCTCCTCCATGGGGTTCAGGTCTTCCCGCTGGAGGTTTTCAATCATGGCCAGCTCCGCGGCTTTTCGGTCGTCGGCCTCAATCACTACGACCGGCACTTCACTCAGACCCGCCATGCGGGCGGCACGCCAACGGCGCTCTCCGGCGATGATCTGGTAGTATCCGGAAGCCAGCTTGCGAACGGTCAGCGGCTGAATAATTCCGTGGCGGCGGATAGAATCCGCCAGATCATTCAGCGCATCTTCATCAAAGTTTTTCCGGGGTTGACCGGAGCAGCTCTCAACTTGGGAAATGGGCAAAGAGAAGGTGCCGGAGGTCTCTGCCTTAAGCACATCGTCCCCCAACAGGGCACCAAGGCCCCGTCCAAGCCCGGATTTTTGTAATGCCATAGCGGCTCCTTTCAGAATCAGAGATTCTTATGTAAAAATTCGGCCGCCAGCGCACTGTATGCCTCTGCGCCGCGGGAGGTGCGGTCGTACGCGAAAATGGGCTTTCCATGGCTGGGCGCCTCGGAGAGGCGAACATTCCGGGGAATCACCGTGGTGTAGACTTTTCCGGGGAAATAGTGCTTTACTTCTTCCGCCACCTGGATCGCCAGGTTTGTCCGCCCGTCAAACATCGTGAGTAAGACCCCTTCCAGCTCCAGCGCTGGGTTCAAAGAGCGGCGGACAATGCGCACGGTGTTTAATAAATCGCTGAGGCCCTCTAATGCAAAATACTCTCCCTGAACCGGCACCAATATGGAATCTGCGGCGCACAGGGCGTTTAAAGTCAGCAGTTCCAAGGAAGGAGGGCAGTCAATAAAAATAAAATCGTAATCCTCCGCCAACTGCGACAGCGCATCCTTCAGCAGGTATTCCCGGCGTTCCATAGAAATCAGCTCAATACCCGCGCCTGCAAGCGCTTTATTGGAGGGAAGCACGTCGCCATATTTTGTGGAGACCACGGCATCCTTAGCCGGGACCTCACCAATCACGACTTCATATACACCTTTTGAAAGAGTTTTATCCACGCCCATGCCCGAGGTGGCATTTGCCTGGGGATCAAAGTCGCACAGCAGAACCCTCTGTCCGGCTTCTTTCATGGCGGCGCAGAGGTTCACACAGGATGTGGTTTTCCCCACGCCGCCTTTTTGATTCACAATTGCAATTGTTTTTGCCAATACAGCACCCGCTTTCCCCCAAAACGGCAGACAAAGGGCTGCCGTGTGGACAGCCCAACCGCAAGCCCTTTGCAATTGCATCAAAAAGGATGGCGTTGCAGTTTCTGCCATGTAGGTATCATTATAGCAAGAATTACTTTGAGATTCAAGGCAATTGGCGCAGAAAAACAGGGAAGCAAGAAAATTTTTGACAGAGCACAGTGAAATGAATCATGCGTTGTCGTTGCTTGAAATAAAGGAGAGCATTTAATGTTTCACGTGAAACATTAGATGCTCTAAAACCTAATAAAGCATCGAATTCAAAAGTGAAGTCTGTTGACCCGAACCTGTGCTGCTTTATTGGGAAATTACGTCCCGGAATGTTTCACGTGAAACATTCCGGGACGTGTGATGTCAATTGCATAAAGTACGAAGCAAACTCCACGCAATCAGGCGATTGTCAACAAACTTTTTAGACTAATGATCAGCACTAAGTCAAAAGCATGGCAGTCCGAGGCGACAGCTCCAGCTTCACAAAACCGTCGGCAGAGGAGAAAACCTGATCGCTCAGGGAGTCATGCGCAAGGGGAGCGCGCCAAGGAATTTCCATTGATAGAGGTTCGTTCCCGGCGTTAAAAACGGCGACGGTGGTTTCATCCCCCCAGCTGCGGGAAAAAGCCAGACCGCATCCCGCAGCGTAGAGGTAGCGGATATCGCCTTGCCGCAAAGATGCCCGCACCCGGCGAAGCTGTCCCAGACGGACAAAATACGAAAGAAGAGCGGGATCTTCCTTTCCCCAGGGATAAGTCCGGCGATTAAACGGGTCCTCCCAGCCCTCCATCCCGGCTTCATCGCCGTAGTAAATCATGGGGGAGCCGGGAAAGGCATACAGTAAAACCGTCGCCAACCGAAGAAGCGCCAACCCTTTTGTCCGCTGACTGGGGGACAAGCAGAACGCCGCTCGGTCCTCCTTGGATTCCGGGGTGGTCACCACGCCTAATACCGTTAAAATGCGGGCCGTGTCATGAGTGCCCAGAAAATTCATGGCGCTGTAAAACGCGGGAGGCGGATAGTTTTCCCGAATCGTTTCCATGGTCTGCCGAAAGGCGCCGGCATCGCCGCCCTGCAAGTAGGCCAGAGCCGCCGTACGAAAGGGATAATTCATCAGACCGTGAGCCTCGCTGCCAAGCAAGTACTTCCGGCGTCTGGAGTATGCGATTTTGTTGGAACCGTCCTCCCAGACCTCGGCCAGCAGAATGCTGCCGGGTTTGGTGGTGTCCATTGCGGAGCGAAGGCGGGCAATAAACTCGTCCGGCAACTCGTCGGCCACATCCAGACGCCAGCCTGAGGCTCCCGCCCGCAGCCAGTGGCGAATAACGGAGTCCTTGCCATCGATCATAAACTCACCGTAAGACGGGCAGCTTTCATTCACCGCGGGCAGGGTGCGAATACCCCACCAGGCGTCGTAATCCTCCGGCCAGGGGTGAAACGTGTACCAGCTGTAATACGGGGAGTCCTGACTCTGGGCCGCTCCCGGACCGGGGAAAAAACCGTCAGCGTTAAAGTAGACGCTGTTAGACCCGGTGTGATTAAATACACCGTCCAAAATTACTCGAATGCCGTGCTTTTTCGCCTGGGCGCAAAGGTCCCGGAAATCCTCCTCCGACCCCAGCATGGGGTCAATCCTTGTATAGTCTGCCGTATTGTACCGATGATTGGAGGCGGATTCAAAAATGGGGCATAGGTAGAGGGTGGTGACGGACATCTGCTCCAGGTACCCCAGTTTAGAGATGATGCCGCGCAGAGAACCACCGAAAAAGTCCCGGTTGCGCACCTCTCCATTTTCATCGGGTCGCCACTCGGGCGCTTCTTCCCAGTTTTCATGGACCGTGCGGCTTCCCACAAGTCCCGTGGAATCGGGAACGGTCAAACGGCAAAAACGATCTGGAAAAATCTGGTACGTAACGCCACCGCCGAACCAATGGGGAGTAGGACGAAAGTCGTCGTATACCGTCAACTGCCAGTCGGAGGCACAGCCGTCGCTGCGGTAGCCGATACCGTCCAGATCGCAGCCCGTGCCGTCGTCCCGCCAGAATCGGAAGTGATACCACACCAGCTCCGGCTGTTCCGGCGCATCAAAGACCAGGGAAAAGCAGACCCGGTCGCCCTCGGGACCGTCACAGCACAGCTCCCGTTCCTCCCGCGTGTCCGAAAACTCCAGGTGCAGCGCCAGGGCACAATGTGTAAAGCCCTCACGCGCCAGCGGGCGGACGTGAAACAGGACACTCTGACGGCAGGTCACCGCCCCAAAGGGTGACTTACAAAGTTCACATCGTGGGTCAAAGACAAAGGGTTCGCTCATAAACAGGGAACAGTCCTTTCCAAGGATACAGGCATTAAAAGCCGGTTGCAGTCACTCCGGAATTCCGCCAGCCAAAAAGGTAGAAAAGATCGTTATGGAAGCAGTTGATTCTCTCCCAAAATCACGGTTCCAATTTCCTCTTTTGTAAAGTAAGCGTTTAAGATTTCCACGGCGGTAGAGGCCAGAGCCGCGCCGGAGCCGCCCTTCTCAATGACGATGGCAACCGCTATCTTCGGATCGTCGAAGGGGGCGAAGCAGACAAACACGCCGTTGTTGACCTTCTGGCTGCTGATCTGAGCGGTACCCGTTTTTGCGCCCGCCTCCACCACACAGCTTTTAAAATAGGGGGCCAGAGCGCCGGAAGTAGTCAGCTCATGCATGCCGGTTTTTACGGCGCCCAAGGTGGATTCGCTGATGGAAAGGGAGTTGGAGGGCTTCGGAGTATCCACATATACAACCTGATCATTGTTATAGGTCTTGACACTTTTCAGAAGATGAGCGTCATAATGGTCGCCGCCATCCACCAGTGTTGCAATGTAGTTGGCCAATTGGAGCGGGGTTGCAGAGTAGCTGGCCTGACCAAACGCCGCCCAGGGGGCCAGATCCTGCCCCTGCTCCTCTGTGGCTAACGTGCCGGCCTTATCACCGATTTCAATGCCGGTCTTTTTGCCAAGGCCGAAGGCGGAGGCATATTCATTCAGCTTATCCAGTCCCAGCATGTATCCTACCTGACCGAAGAAGTAGTTGCACGAATTGGTAATGGCCTGACTTACATTTAAAGAGCCGTGGCCGCTGTGCTTCCAGCACCAAAAGTAGTCTCCGGTCGAAGCGCCGGGGTAGTACCATTTTCCGGTGTCCCGGATTTTCGTGGCGGTGGTGATAACGCCCTCTTCAAGTCCTGCAACAGCGGTACAGGGCTTGAAGGTGGAGCCGGGGGCATAGGTACCCTGCGTGGCTCGATTGAACAGGGGATTGGAGGGGTCATTGGAAAGAGCGTTAAAACTCGTGCCGAACGCGGATAGATCAAACGTGGGATAAGAGGCCAGGGCCAGCACTTCGCCGGTGCCAACCTCAACCACTGCGGCGCCCGCGCCGCGGGAGCTGTTGCCATCCTTATTCATTTTCGTGATGGTATCCGCCAGAGCCTGCTCCGCGGCTTCCTGCAAATCCAGGTCCAGAGTCAGCGCCACGGTGTTGCCGGGCTTCGGCTCGGTGGTGTAGATTTCGCTTGTAATCTTGCCCTCGGAGTTGGAGGAGATCAGACGCTTGCCGTCGGCGCCCCGGAGATAATTCTCAAAGGCCAGCTCCACGCCGGACTTCCCGATCCAGTCCTCGCCGTTATAAACGTCCGGATTGGCGGCCAGCTCCTGTTCGTTGATGCGGCCCACAGTCCCCAGCACGTGGGCGGCCGCAGCGGTGTCATACTCCCGGACGGAGGAGGCGGAGACCTTCGCGCCGCGGTAATCTCCGTCCTTCACCAGAGAGATCAGCTCTGTGTCCACGTCCTCCGCAAAAACATAGGCCGTGGTGTTGATGATTTTGCGGACCTCCAGTTCATAGCGTACGCCGACCACCGCGCGGGCATCCGCGTTCGACCAGTCGTCAGGAATCTCAAAAAAGGTCCGCATCTGCGTCATCAGATCAGAGGGCGAAGTGATGGAGGAGATCAGCGCATCGGTGACATTCTCATATTTCACATTGGTAGACAGGGTCTTCAGGCTGGTTTGAAGAAATTTGGAAAATCGGTCCCGCTGGACCGTTCCCGCGGCGTCCACGGCATAGGCGTACGGTGCGGTCCGGGTCATGGGCAGGTTATCGTTCCAGGTCACGCCGCGCTGCCGGCACAGCTGAATCAAACGCAGAATCGCCGCGTTCTCGTCGTCCTCACTGCTCAGAAGCGACACGTCAAAGGTCAGGGCATAGGTCTGGCGGTTGGAGACCAGCACCTGTCCGTTGCGGTCTGTGAGAATGCCCCGGGAGGCCTCCACCGTCTCGGTACTTGTAATCGTGCGGACGGACTGCTCCCGATAGTAATCCCCGCGGTTGATCTGTGTATCATACATGACACAGACATAGGCGGTCAGAACGCAGAGCAAAAAGCCGATCAGAACGTATAGACGGCGGTTGCTGTTGGATTTTGTTTCGATCAAGGGACTACCTCCAGAAAGTTAGGACAGCACCGCACAGCTCAGAGACTGCGCGGTCATTATTATCGATTGGGAAGAGACAGTATCGTCTGAGGTGGGACCGCAATTTCGTGGGGTGATGCCTTAAGAACGCGTGCGCTGATCGTCAAGGCATCTGCGCCAAACAAACCGAAACAGAAAATAGACCGGCAGAACCCATGGAATGGAGACGGCCAGTTCCCTCCCGCAGACGGAGACCGTCTCCTCCCAGGCCGGTCGGGAGACTAAAACAAAGATCAGCCCATGAAACGCGCCGGTAAGCAGGAACGCGGCCGCAGAGGTGACCAGTGCGCTGAGAAAGCCGGAGGACAGCACGCTCCGGGCCAGTGTCCCCGCAAGCAGTCCCGCCAGAGGAAAGATCAGCGTATAAAAGCAGGGAATGGGAGCGGAGATCGTCAGGTCGCAGACAACCCCCAGCGCCAGCGAGTAGATCATCCCCGCGAGGGGCCCTTCCAGCGTGGAGAGGACCGCGGCGAGGATGGGATAAAGAAAGGGGAACACGCCCAGCACCTTCACATATTGCAGCACCAGCCCCTGCAACACGCAGCAAAGCAAAGTGACCAGGGCGTATAGCCCCCATTTATAAATGGTTTCCTGTCGGGGAGTCATAAAAGCCGCCTTTCAGTCCACAATGTCGAAGGACTTGATAATGAACACCTGACTCAGAGAGTCAAAATCCGTGCTGGGCTGCAGGACGGCATAGGACGTGGCGCCGGAGTCGTCGGTCTGAATCTCTTCCACCGTGCCAATCACCAGACCGGAGGGGTAATATCCGCCGAGTCCGGAGGTCACCACCAGGTCGCCGTTTAAGAGCTGCGCTCCGGCGGGAAGAAAATCCAGCCGGAGCCGTCCCTTGCCCATCAGGGCAAAGTCGCCTTCGGCCACGCCGATGTCGTCCGTGCGGAAAACCTGAGCGCCAAGCGAGGTGTCCGTGTCAATGATGTTCAGCACGGTACACCAGTTGGTCCCAACGTCGCTGACGACCCCCACGAGATACCCGCTGTCCGTGACGACGCAGTCATTTTTTTCGACGCCATGGTCGGTGCCGCGGTTCAAGGTCAGGTAGCTGGTCCAGTTGGAGGTGGAGTGCTCCGTAATGGTGGCGGCCTCAAAGTCGCTGAGGTCGCGGCGCTGCTCCCGCAGATTCAGCAAATTCCGAAGGCGCTTGTTCTCTTCGCTGTCGCTTTGGGCCTGGCGGACCTCAGCCTCCATTTTCGCGATCTTTTGCTTCAATTCCTCGTTTTCCGCTTTCAGCGCGGTGGTGTCCTCATAATAGTTCTGCTTATCCTTCACCCAGTCCGCGACGGCGGTGTAGGCCGCCCGAAAGGGGGAGGTGACCGTCTGTGCAAAATTTACAAGCGGGGAGGAGGTAGTGCTGAATACGGACAGCAGCGCAAGACCCACGGCGATCACCGCCGTGGCAAATAGGACCCAGAGTCCGTACCGCTTCAAAAATTCTTTCAAATCAATGACCTCGACAAATTCTCGGAAATTCAATCAGTTGAAAAAGCTGACGCCGAACCGCGCCAGCATTCGGCTCAGCCGCAGGATAGGGAGGCCCATCACGTTGTAAAAATCACCGTGGATACCCTCCACCAGCAGTGCGCCCCGGTCCTGGACCCCGTAGGCTCCGGCCTTGTCCATAGGCTCGCCGGTACGGATATATTGCAGCAGCTCCGCCGAAGAGGCGGGGCGGAAAATGACCTCGGTGGACTCCGATTCGGTCAGAGTCTGCGCCAGAGCGTGGACCGTCACCCCGGTACACACCAGATGCCTGCGCCCCTGCAGCCGCGTCAGCATCCGCAAAGCGTCCGCCTCGTCGGTGGGCTTGCCCAGATGCTCGCCGTCCACGAATACCATGGTGTCGGCGGCAATGATGATCTCGTCCGAAGCGCTCTTTGCCGCCACCGCGCCGCACTTTTTCCGGGAGATATGCTCCACCGTCTGCTGGGGACTCAGCCCCGCGGGGTAACTCTCGTCCACCGCGGGCACCCGAATCTCAAAATCGGCTACCCCCATGCGCCGGAGCAGCTCCTGCCGCCGGGGAGAGCCAGAAGCCAATATGATTTTAGACATGCTGTGTCCTCCTTATTCCAAAAGCGGCCAAAACCGCCTAAACGCTGTTTTTTGCCCCGCGCCGCTGTTCGGCATGGAGGCGGGTCACTTTCCTGTGGACCCAAAACCGCCCCGGTCGGGACCGTCCAGATGCTCCACCGCCGTGAATTCCAGCCGGGGCTGGTGTTCCATCACACGAAACTGGCAGATGCGGGCCCCCATTTCCACCGTCACGTCCCGGGTGGCATAGGCAGGAAATCGCCACAGATCATTGTCCCCACAATAGCTGTTGTCCACAACGCCCATGGAATTGGTTTGCAGAATGCCGTAATTTTTAAAAGTAGAGCTGCGGGGAACAATGTGGGCCTCGTAGCCATCCGGCAGGGCGATGGCCACGCCCAAAGGGATCAGGCGAAATTCACCCGCCTTCAGAGTCACCGTCTCTGACGCCTGGAGATCAATCCAATCGGATTTTCCATCCACGTAGCGGAGGGGCTCCAGATCACCGCAGAGGTAACGGACTTTGATATTCATAAAATAATACTCCAAAACAAATACAAATTGTAAAATAAACTGCAAATATTACAGAATGGACATAAAAACGCCCTTATTCAACGCCCCGATCGAACAGACCCCGGGTAAATTCCGCCGGGGCCGCCTCTCCGGTTTGATAAGCGCGGAAAATCCGTGCGCACTCCGCCGGAGACTCGGTGGTAAACCGCAGCCGGGCATAGTGCAGGCCCAGCTGCTTCCAGTCGTCCCGGTCGCCGAGGTACAGCGGCTTGCAGTTTTCCACCTCCGTCCGGTGGCCCCAGACGGAAAGAAGCGGAAAAGCCGCGCCGGTGCGGTCCACCAGCGCGTGGGGGTGTTCACAGGAGCAGCCATTCCCATTGCGGATCAGACAGTTTTCCGCAATCATCAGGGGGAGCCGCCCGTAAACAATGGCCTCCGTCGGCAGAATTTTTGGCAGGTCGCGGATCTGGGCCCCCCGCAGCTCAAAGGACAGCGCCACGGATTTCAGACCTTTGCCCGCAAGATAGCCCAGCGCCCGCCCATTGAAAACGTTCAGACCAAAATCCCCGTAAAGGGAAAGACCTTTCTCCCGCAGAAGAGGAAGGTGCCCCAGATTTCCCACCAACGCGGCGGAGACACCCAGCGCCTTTGCCCGGTCCAGCAGAGCC
Source organism: Bacillota bacterium (assembly GCA_023395775.1). Taxonomy (GTDB): domain Bacteria; phylum Bacillota; class Clostridia; order Oscillospirales; family Oscillospiraceae; genus Oscillibacter. The sequence continues at coordinate 649 of JAEWYA010000029.1, read as the reverse complement.
AGGAGCCGCGTCTCGTCCCGATCCCGCCAGACGCGGGGCAAAGCGGCGCAGTATTCCCCGCCGAATTCCGGCAGGGAGTTCAGCGTTTCAAACAGTTCAAGAGGGAGGAAGACCCGCGCGGGGCCGCAACGCAGCAGCTCCGTCGTCAACTGGTCCGCCCGGGCAACGGAGCAGGTCAGCGCCGGTTCCCCGGAGGACGCGAGTGTCTCCGACAAGGAGGGAGTAGGCAGGACGCGCCGCTTGGGCGGCGCGGTCCGCAGCGCGGACAAGGCGGCAAGCCCGTCCCGCCGCAGGGCGTTCACCGCCGAAGCGGGGAGGGAAAGCCCTTCGTCCACGGTCATCGTTACGGCTTCCCAGCGATAGGCGGTGCCGCCGGTCTTTTTCAGCCGGGACTCCAGCTCCTCCGCTGTCACGGCCCGGTTCCGGGCCGCCTCCGGCACGGGGCCGGAAACCGCCGCCTCATGGCCGTCCGCGTCCCGCACCGTCAGCGAACAGGGAGCGTCCATCTTAAAGACCGCCTCCATCGTGACGGGAACGGTCCGCATTCCGCCCTTGTCCACGGCGGCCTTTGCCTCGGCAAACAGCTCCGTCGGCTCGGGTGCGTCCGCCGGACGGACGCCGAACAGAGCGGGGCCGGTCATGCCCTGCC
>JAEWYA010000232.1 GCA_023395775.1 Bacillota bacterium | reverse complement strand
GTCATCTCCTCAATATAGCCGTTCACCGCGCCGATGGCCTTTTGCTGAGCGGTAAAGCTCTTGCGGCTGCGGCCGCCGATGCCCTTCACCGCCGCCAGCATGACCGCCAGCACCGCGAAGGTGATGAGGGTCAGCAGGGGACTGATATAGAGCATCATGGCGATGGTACCCACAATTGTGGCGGAGCAGGAGATCAGGGAGCCGAAGGAGTTGTTGATAGCCTCGCTGACGTTATCGAGATCGTTGGTAAAGCGGCTCATCAGCTCACCGTGGGTATGGGCGTCGAAATACTTCAGGGGCAGGCTCTGCAATTTTGCGAACAGGTCCCGGCGCAGGGCGGCCACGGTGCTCTGGGAGATGTGGACCATGGTCCGGGCGTAGGCAAAGCTCATGAGGGAGCCCAGAATATAGACTCCGGCCATGACCGCCAGCATTTTAGCAAGACCGGGAAAGTCACCGGGAAGGATATAGTCGTTGATGAGGGGGCGCAGCAGATAAGACCCGCCCACGCTGCACGCCGAGCTAATGAGGATGCAGATCGCCACCAGAACCAACTGGAGCTTATAGCGGCCCAGATAGTTCATCAGCTTGCCCACCGTACCTCGCAGATTTTTGGGCTTTTGATATCCGCCGCGGTTGGGACCGTGCCGGGGCGCGGGAATGTTATTTTCACGTTCAGCCACCGATGCTCACTCCTTCCTGCTGGGACTGATAGACGTCCCGGTAGATTTCACAGGTTTTCATCAATTCCTCATGGGTTCCCTGAGCCGCCACATGGCCCCGGTCCATCACCAGAATCAGATCTGCGTCTGCGATAGAGGAGACCCGCTGGGCGATAATCAGCTTGGTGGCGCCCGTCAGGGCCGCGCGGAGCGCCTGCCGGATTTTAGCGTCGGTGGCGGTGTCGACGGCGCTGGTGGAGTCATCCAGAATCAAAATTTGCGGCTGCTTCAGAATCGCCCGGGCGATGCCCAGCCGCTGCGTCTGTCCGCCGGAGACGTTGACGCCGCCCTGCCCCAGATCGGTGTCCAGGCCGTCGGGCATACGGGACAAAAATTCATCGGCGCAGGCGGCGCGGCAGGCGGATTGAAGCTGCTCCTCTGTGGCGTCGGGGTTGCCCCAGAGCAGGTTTTCCCGGATCGTGCCGGAGAACAGGGTATTTTTTTGCAGCACCACGGAAACCGCGTCCCGCAGGTGCTCCATAGTGTAATCCGACACGGGTCGGCCGCCCACGGAGACGGTGCCCTCCTGAGCCTCATACAGCCGGGGAATCAAGGAAACCAGCGTGGATTTGCCGCTGCCGGTGCCGCCCAGAATGCCCACGGTGGAGCCGGCGGGGATATGGAGGTTTACATCCTCCAAAACCCACTCGGTCCCGTTCGCGTTATACTTGAAACTCACATGATCGAAGTCGATGGAGCCATTTTCCACCTTCGCGCCGGACAGGGCGCGGTCGTTGGTGATGGCGGGCATCTCATCCAGCACCTCGCAGATGCGTTTGGCGCAGGCGATGGACCGAGACATCATCATAAAGATCATGGACACCATCATAAGGGATATCAGAATCTCCGTGATGTAGGAGAAGAAAGCGGTGAGGTTGCCCACCTCCAAAGTCCCGGCGTAGACCATTTTTCCGCCGAACCACATGACGGCGATGATGGTGCCGAACACAATCAGCATCATAACGGGCATGTTTACCACTACCGCGCCGAAGGCCTTCTCGGAGGTGGAACGCAGATCGTTGTTCCGCTTTGCAAATTTATCCTTTTCATGGCCTTCCCGAACGAAGGACTTCACCACCCGAATACCGGTCAGGTTCTCCTGAACCACCAGGTTCAGGGAGTCGGTCTTTTCCTGAAGAATTCGGAACAGGGGACCCACCTTTACCATCAGGATGCAGATGAACACCAGCAGCAGAGGGATGGCCACCAGAAATACCCGGGAGAGCTGTCTGCTCAGCCCAATGGCCAGGACCAGAGCCGCTACCAGCATGACCGGAGCGCGGACCAGCAGCCGCATGCCCATCATCAGGGTCATCTGCATGGAGTTGACGTCGCTGGTCAGGCGGGTCACAAGAGACGCGGTGGAGAACTTTTCAATGTTGGAAAAGGAGAAGCTCTGTACGCGGGCATACTCCGCCGCACGGAGGTTTGCGCCGAAGCCCATGCCGGCACGGGAGGAAAACGCGGCGCTGCCCAGACCGAACGCCAGTGCAATCAGCGCCATGACCACCATCAGCAAGCCCTTGCGCACGATAAAATCTGTGTCGGCGTTGGCAACTCCGATATCCACAATGTCCGCCATCACCAACGGGATCAGCAGCTGAAAAATGGCGTCCATGGCGGAGCAGACAATGCCCAGCGCAATCCATTTCCGGTATCCTCTGGTATACGGGGAGAGTTTTTTCAGCATTTTTTCCGGTCCTCCTCTAAGTTCTGAATCACGCGATTCAGCAGCGAATGGAACTGGGTCAGTTCCTCCGAAGTGAAGCCGGATTCAAACAGACGTTCCGTCTCCCGCAGCTCCCGGCGGAATTGATCCAGCTGCATCTGCCCGGTCGGTGTCAACGCGATGCGGCGGCGGCGGGCGTCCGACTCGTCCGCGCTGCGCGCCACAAGTCCCCGCTCTACCATGCGGTCCACGATGCCGTTGACGGTGGAGGGCTTTACCCGCAGGTGTCCGCCCAGCGCCTGCTGGGTCGACTGGCCGCCCCAGTGAGCCAAATACATAATGACGTGGGCCTGAACGGGAGTTACATCGTATTTTGTCATTCTCGCGTCTGCCCGCTCCCGAAACAGATGAGCGGCGCAGGCAATGGACTGTCCAAGGGACCTGGTATCATCCATGGCGACAGCTCCTTCCAAATAATTGCTTCGCTTGCTAAATGTTAGCGTGCTAAATGTTAACACTTTATGAGGAAGCTGTCAATGTGCAATTTACCATTTTATTTGAACAAATTATGAACAAATCCAGAAAAATCAATGCGTTTGTAAACAAATTGTGAAAGATGCCCATGATCTGTTGACTTTTTACCGGCGGGCCGGTATCATGAAATCATCAAGCGGAACACTTGATACATTTCTCCAAGTTTTCCCTCTCCTTTCTCTATACCATACAGGCAAAGCGGACGGCTGGCAGGCCGTCCGCTTTGTC
>JAEWYA010000223.1 GCA_023395775.1 Bacillota bacterium | reverse complement strand
ATGGTGAGGACAGCGAAAATGAGCTGTTTACGTTGCAGCAGAGTCTGGCGGACGCCCAGAAGACTTTGGACACCGCTCAGGAGAACCTTGATAATTGCAGCGCCGTGGCCCCGATCGACGGAACGGTCATGGGCCTTGCACTTACCGCCGGAGAGGATGTGGCGGCCAACACCACGGTAATCTCCATTGCGGACACCACCACCATCTTGATTGACGCCACGGTGGATGAGCGAAACATCAGCTATGTCAAGGCGGGGATGTCCGTGGATCTGGACCAATGGGGCACCAAGTTTATCGGTACGGTGGAGTCTGTCAGTCTCAACAGCAAGGTGACAAACGGCGTGGCTGCGTACCCGATGGTGATTTCGGTGGACAATACCGATGGCTCATTGATGAGCGGCAGCAATGTCACTTATTCTCTGGTTGCCAGCCAGAACGACAACTGTTTGACGCTGCCGATCCAGAGCGTGAAGAATGCCCAGTTTACAGACGGTTCCTCCGGCTATGTGGTCTTCGTCAAGGCGGACAAGGCCCCGGAAAACATTGCGGAGCTGGCCGTTCCCGTTGACGGTGTGCCGGATGGGTACTACCCGATCCCGGTGGAGATCGGCATTTCGGACAACTACAATGTGGAGATCAAGTCCGGCGTGGATGAGGGAACCACTGTGTTCACCGCCACCCAGATGGAAAACTCCTATGGATATTAAGGCTCATGTTGATTGAATTGAAGGAGATCTATAAGATCTATGGCGAGGGGCTGGAGAGCGAAGTCCGGGCGCTTGACGGCATTTCGCTGAATATTGACCGCGGAGAGTTTGTGGCCATCGTGGGACAGTCCGGCTCAGGAAAGTCTACTATGATGAACGTGTTGGGCTGTCTGGATATCCCCACCCGGGGGGACTATCTGCTGGACGGGGTGAACGTGAAGGAGCTGAGTGACAAGGAGCTGAGCCACATCCGCAACAAGCAGATCGGCTTTATCTTCCAGCAGTATAATCTGGTGCAGAATCTGAACGTGCTGGAGAATGTGGAGCTTCCTCTGATCTATCAGGGTATCGGCGTGGAAAGGCGCCGGGAGCTGGCAATGGAGGCGCTGGAAAAGGTGGGCCTTGAAAACCGCGCCAAGCACAAGCCGCCTGAGATGTCCGGAGGCCAGCAGCAGCGGGTGGCCATCGCCCGGGCAATCTCAACCAAACCGCCCATCGTCATGGCCGACGAGCCTACCGGCGCACTGGACTCTCATACCGGTCACGATGTACTGAAATTTCTTCAGCAGCTGAATAGGGACGGCAGCACTGTAATTCTCATCACCCACGATAACGGCATTGCCGCCACCGCCCGCCGGGTGGTACGGCTGGCTGACGGAAAGAAGACCGAAGACCATCCGCAGGAGGTGGATTGGTTATGAAAATCGGACAGGCGCTGAAAATGGCACTGAAGTCCATTCTGGGCAACAAGGGCCGGTCCGCCCTGACCATGCTGGGCATTATTATCGGAATTGCGTCCGTCATGACCATTGTCTCTGTTATCAACGGTTCCAACAAGAAGAGCATGGAGATGATGGCGGCCATGGGTACCAACAAGATCACCGTAAATGCCAATTACAACAACGGACAGGACGTTTTCCAGGACCTGTACGACTTCTGCCAGCAGCTGAGTGATTATGTAGACGGCGTAACGCCCAACAGCCAGTTTAACGCCACCGTGGTATACGGAACGAAGAACAGCAGCAAAATGGGCGGCGACGGCGGCATGTCCTATATGGGCGGCGGCATGGCGGTGGTGACGGATGGCAGCGGAGGGGGCGGCAGCCAAAACACGGAAATGCCCCCCACGCTGTACTTCGGCAGCGACCAGTATTCTGTGTGCAATAATTTTCAGATTGAAAAGGGGCGGGATCTGTCTTTGCTGGACGTCAAGGACTATAAGCAGGTCTGTGTCTTGGGAGCGCGGGCGGCCCAGACGTTTTTCAACTACACCGATCCGGTTGGAAGGGTGATGCAGGTCAACGGCCTGCCCTATACGGTGGTGGGCGTTTATAAAGAAAAGGACCCGGACAGTCAGTGGTCCATGGATAACGTCATCGTTTTCCCGTATACGGTTAGCCGGACTCTGGCGCCGGACACCCAGATGAGCGAGTTTTCCGTGAGGGCAAAAAGCGCGGACGCGGCGGTGGAGGCCACCTCCCGCATCATCGGTTTCCTGACGGGACTTATGGGTCAGAACATGGAAAAGGGTTGGTATTCCGTCCAAAGCGAGAACCAGTGGCAGCAGAGCAGCAACGATTATGCCACGATGATGAGTCTGGTGATGGGCGGCATTGCGGCCATCAGTCTGCTGGTGGGCGGCATCGGCATCATGAATATCATGCTGGTCACCGTCACCGAGCGGACACGGGAAATCGGCATCCGCCGGGCGATCGGCGCCGAGCGCAGCTCAATTGTCACCCAGTTCCTGATCGAGGCCGCCATGATCTGCGGCATCGGCGGTATCATCGGCATACTCATCGGTACGCTGGGGAGTCGGATTGCCGGAAGGCTTCTCATGCAAATGGATATCTGGCCGTCGCTGAACATTACCCTGGGGGCCTTTGCCCTATCTGTGGCGCTGGGAATCCTGTTCGGTATTTATCCGGCGGCGAAGGCATCCAAGCTTCAGCCCGTGGAAGCGCTGCGGGCGGAATAAAAAGAGGGAGAAGCAGAATGAAGAAGAGAATCTTATCTTTACTGATGGCGGTGTGTATGACCGCGACGCTGCTGACGCTGCCCGCGGGTGCGGCGGCGGTGTCCGGGTTTACCGATGTCAGCGATCACTCCACCGCCGTGGCGGCGGAGTGTCTCCGTCTGCTGGGAGCCATGGACGGCTACGCCGGCGGAGCCTTCCGCCCGGAGGGGCAGGTGACCCGCGCCCAGTTCTGCAAGATGGCCACTTACGTCATCAAGGACGGCGAGAGCCAGCTGAGCCGCTACCGCACCGTCACCGTTTTTCCGGACGTGAAGCCCTCCTATTGGGCTGCGGCCTATATCAACCTGGCCTCCGACTCCAGCCGGGGAGCCACAGGTGACGACAAGACGGACTACTCGATCATCAAAGGATATGTGGACGGAGCGTTTCACCCCGAGCGTGTGGTGACCTTTGGTCAGGCGGTCACTATTCTGATGCGGCTTTTGGGCTATACCGACGGGGATATGGGCGGTATCTGGCCGGACGGATACATGGCCACAGCCGCCACCGTGGGCCTCACCGATGGTATGAATACTGCGGCCTCCACTCCCCTCACCCGGGGACAGGCCGCGCGGCTGTTTGTAAACCTGCTGCGCTGCAATACAAAGGCCGGCGCGAATTACGGCGGCTCCATCGCCGCCAGCTCCGTGGAGGGAATGCTGACTACCTCCAGCGCAACCGGACCCGACGGCAGCGATACCGCTATGCAGATGGGCAGTACCACGACCTATGCCATGGCGAACGGAAAGACCTCCACCGGCGCTTTGAACGGCATGAAGGGGACTCTCCTTTTGAACAAGGCGGGGAAGGTCATGACCTTCGTCCCGGAGCTCACCGGCACCAACCGGACCGTCACCTTTGCCTCCGGCACCACGGAGAAGCTCACCACCACCTCCGGAGAGAGTTTTAACATTAAGAGTGACACGGCCATGGTGGTGAACGGGGAGCAAAAGACTTGGGCCACGGGCTATACCTGGCTGAATCCAGGCGTGTCCCTGACGCTGTATATCGGCGGCAGCGGCACTGTGGAATACATTTTTGCCGGAGCCAGCACTGCATCCTCCGCGGCGGTGGTGGTTTACACCAAGGGGTCCACGGCGGGATTCAGCGGTCTTACCGGCGGCAATACCCGCTATTCCATTTATAAAAACGGAGGCACAGCCACGGCCGGTGACATGCGTCCCTATGACGTGGCCATCTACAGTCCGGCCACCAACTCCATCCGGGTGTGCGACACCCGCATCACCGGCGTATACGAAAAAGCCTCTCCCAATCTGAGCAATCCTACCTCCATCACGGTGATGGGCAAAGAGTTCTCTGTCCTCTCCACGGCAGCAGATACCATGTCCAAGCTAAAGCTGGGCACCACCATTACGCTGCTGCTCACCGAGGACAATCAAGTGGCCGGCGCCGTCGAAGCAGGTACCTCCGGGGCTGCGGGGAACGCCGTTGGCATCGTGAAGGAGGTCTCCACGACCTCGGCCACCGTCAACCTCCTCTGCGGACTGACGATCTCCGGGACCGTGTCTCTGACCGATGCCGATGTCACCCGCCTGAAGGGCCAGTTGGTTGGGGTGAGTTCCAGCAGCAAGGGCGTGATCGGCCTGAACCGCCTGGTGGGCAGCATCCCCGGCGACCTGGATGTGACGGCGGAGAAAATCGGCACCAAGCTGCTGGCGGAAAACGTGATGATCTATCAGACGACCTCCGATGGCATCAGGGCAATCAGCCTCAGCCAGATTCCAAATAACCGCATTCCGTCATCCGGTATGGTATACGCCCGGACTAACTGGGCCGGAAAAGTGGACCTGATCGTTCTGTCCAACGTTACCGGCAGCGATTATCGATTCGGACGGTTTAGCGTCATAATGGGAGATAACGGCAAGATCACTGGAGTGAATATTATTACCGGAAATGATACTCAGTTGGGGTCGGGATCGTTTGCAACCGGCTTTAATGTAGAAGATCAAAAAGACGGTGAAGAATCTCCGCTGCGCGACGGTGACTATGTGGGCGTTCTTCTGGATCAGCAGGAGACCCGAATCCGTTCCCTGTTTATTCTGACAAAGTACGGCAACATTCCCAACAGCGCCTGGAGCAGCGCTTCCTCCGTCACCGTCGGCGGACGGAGCTACACCGTACCCTCCGATGTCCTGTGCTACAACAAGGCTAGCAAAAAGTGGGTCACGCTGGATGAGGCTCGTGCTTTTGCGACCTCCTCCACGGTTTACACGGATAAATCCGGCTACGTCCGCGTGGTGGAAGTCCAGTAATAAAAGTGAAAAGCATACGTGAAAGGAGGCCGTCTGTGGGCGGCTCCTTTCACGTATCGCTTTTGTAAACTGGAAAAGTTTACATAAAGTTTGGGATTGACCAAAAGGGCAAGCCTTTGTTATAATGATCCCAAAGCCACCAGTATCTGGATTATTGGATATACCGCAGCGACACCGTGTGTCTGTAATTGATGCTGAAAAGCGTCCTTGCGGCGCAGCATAAAACGGTAAAGCAGCTTTGAGCCGAAGAAGAATATCGGCCCAAAGCCCCTTTTTTGGAAACGATCTCGACATTTTTCGACGATTTGGAAGGGAGAACCTATGGCGAAATTTCGTGTTTTCCGTGCCGCCGCCGCACTGGCGCTGTCCGCGGCGCTGCTGACGCAGCCAATATATGCTGCCGCGTTTACGGATACCTCTGGAAATTGGGCGGAGAGCGCCATTGAGAAATGGAGCGAGAAGTACGGGGTGCTCAACGGCTATGAGGACGGCACGTTTCACCCGGACGACCCCATCACCAGAGGAGCATTCGCGGGGATATTGAATCGGTTTTTGCAGTATCAGACCACCTCGCCTGCCGACACCTTCAGCGATACCAGCGGCGCTTATTGGGAGGACGCGATCCTGCGGCTCCACGCCGCGGGCGTATACTTAGGTACTGACGGCGCGGCGCGGCTAACCTCCAATATCACCCGCCAGCAGGCCTTGACCATGGTGGGCCGGGCGTTCAAGTTGCCGGAGTCCTCGACGGTTCTAACCTATGCCGACGCGGCGGGCATCGAATCCTATGCCGCCGGATACCTCGGTACGATGAAGGAGCGGGGATACATTACCGACGTGGGGGCGGACAACCGATTTCGGCCCACGAAGCCCATCACCCGGGCGGAGCTGGTGAATCTGCTGAACAACATGATCGATACCCTCATCCAGCAGAGCGGGGACTACTCTACCGGCACCTCGGGGACGCTGATGGTGAACGCTGCAAACGGCGCAACGCTGAAAGGCATGACCATCGGCGGCGACCTCATCATTGCTCCCGGCGTCACCGGCGGCGTGGTGCTGCAGGATGTGACGCTGAGCGGAACGATCCGCAATCTTGGCAGCGCGCCGGTGGAGCAGTATGCTTCCACACCTGGGGAGGTTCCCGGAACGACTACGACCACGCCGGAAACGGTTCCGGCTTTGAACTGGACTTATATCACCGGGCCGGATGGCAAAAAGGTCCCCTATTTCGCGGGAGTGCCGGTGAATACCTTCGGTAGCGGCAGCTTCTACTGGAATGCCGCCGGGCGGCTTACATACAGCGGAACGGACTTTACCACCCGTTTCGGTATTGACGTTTCCGCCTATCAGAACCGTGCAATTTCCAACAAGACCATTGACTGGAATGCGGCAAAGAATGACGGCGTGGAGTTTGCATTTGTCCGCATCGGGCTTCGGGGCACCAGCACAGGCGGGCTGAACGCCGACGGGTTTTACGCGCAGAATATCGACGGCGCCATGGCTGCGGGCATCGATACCGGCGTTTACTTCTTCTCCCAGGCCATCACCGTGGCGGAGGCGGTTGAGGAGGCAAACTACGTGATCTCTCTGCTGGGCGGGCGGACGCTTACCGGCCCGGTGGCCTATGACTGGGAGATGCACGACAGTACCTATCGGGTGTACGGCACCAGCTCCGCCATGGCAACCGCGTGCGCCAAGGCGTTTTGCCAGACCATCGAGGCGGCGGGCTACAAGGCCATGGTCTATACCAGCAGCTATGTGGCCTATAACAAGTTCGACCTGTCGGTTCTCTCTGACTATCCCATTTGGTATCCAGAGTACAAATCCGCCGATTCTACGGCGCTGTATCCTCAGCTCTACTACCGGCCCAACTACTGGCAGTTTACCAGCAAGGGAAGTGTTGCGGGACTCAGCAGCAGTGTGGACTGCAATCTGCAATTTATCCCGAATTGAGTTTGCCCGCATATTTGACGGGCATCCCGGAGGGGTGGCCATTGGCTGCCCCTCCTTTAATAGCTTTCGGAGAAAACTCAAAGCTCAAGGAATACGTATTCCAGGGTCCCTCCGGTCAGCGCCGCCCGGAGGCGGGGCCGCAGACCCAGGGCCAGACCGCTTAGGTATCGGATGGCCTGCCGGTTCTGAATGCCCAGGCCGGCGCATAGGGATTCCGCACCGGCGGATAGCGCCGCGTCACTTTCAGCATCCGTCAGAGGCGCAAATTGCATCTCCAATTTGCGCCGCAGGGGCGAAGAGACGGAGAGAAGCCGTGGGTCCTCTCCCAGAAGGGCAAGCCCCAGTGCGTTCACCGCCACCGGTTCAAAGAGATTGATCAGCAGCCGCCGATAGTCCGGACAGCTTCGCGCCACCACGGTGCGGGCCGATGCCTGATCGAACCGGCGCAGAAATCCCTGCTCTAGGCACAGCCTGCGAAGCCATTCGTTTATATAGTCCACACCCTGCAAGGTTTCCGAGACAGGCTGGGAGAGCTGGTAATCCATGTCGCAGGGGACCTCCTGAGCGAAGAAGTGAACGTCATACCGATTCCAAAACCCGCCGATGCTTCGCAGGGTATCCGTGAGGGAACGGTTTTCCATCTCGGGCAGTGTCAGACATGCCGTCCGCCAGAGCTGTTTGCTCAATTCCACCTTTTGGAAGAGCCGCCGCTGGCCCAGACGGAGCCGCTGGTCCAAATCAGCGGAAAGCAGCACCCTGGGGTCTCGGTCCGCGCCCAAAGTCAGGCGGATGGACTCCGCCAGCGCCGCCGCCGTTTCCGCCGGGAGAGAGGAACTCTCCGGCGCGTACAGCCGCGCCTGTTGCCGAAGAAGCCGCCAGAGGGCTTCCTGTGCCAAGAGGTCTTCCTCAACGTAAAGCGCGAGGAACTGCCGCATCAGTTCAGAACTCATCTTCCGCCTCCCACCCGCCCTCCGCACCGGGATGGAGAAACCACTCCGGCGGCGTGGATTCCAGCGCATCCAAAGACCCGCCCGCAGCGCCGTTGAACCGCGCCGTCATCCGGAAAATCAGATCGTCGTCGCCAAGGCGGTCTTTGGTCTCATTTTTCAGCTCGTAGAAAATGGTCTGGAGCCGCGCCAGCGTGTCGGCCCAATCCTCCGGCTGAATGAAAGGGGAGTCGCAGAACGCCAGCGCTAGCTTTTTTAAAATTCCGCCGCCAAATTCGATCCGTCCCGTCTCCCGCAGAGCTTCCGCCTGCCTGCGCGCCAGCATGTCCGCCTGCACGGGGGAGAGGACCAGACCGAACTTTTGAGAAACGCGGTTGCTCTGCGCCAGTTCCTCCACGGTCGCGGTCAGCGGCGCGGGGAGAAAAATCCGCTCAAAGTCCATGTTCATCACCTCGTATATTCTATACACCCCCGGCGATTTTGGAACAAGACTTGAATTTTTCTCCGATTTGTGGTAATATCATTGCAGAATCAAGCAAAAGATTTGCACGTTTGCAAATCTTTTTTACTTTAAGGAGAGCCGATGGAAGATTACTTTGATATTCATATGACCGCCGATCAGCTCCGCTGCGTCAGCAGCATTGGCCTGGCCCACGTGGGCGACGCGGTGTTTGAGCTGCTGGTCCGCTCTTGGCTCTGCGCCGGCGGGAAAGCCACCGGAAAGGGAATGCACCGCGCCACCGTGGCGATCGTCTGTGCCGAGTCTCAGGCGAAGCGGGCGGAAAAGCTCCTGCCGCTTTTGACGGAGGAGGAGGCCGGGGTGTTTCGCCGGGGCCGCAATGCCAACGTTCATACCGTTCCCAGCCACGCCAGCCGCGCCCAGTACGCGGAGGCAACCGCGCTGGAGGCGCTGCTGGGCTGGCTGTATCTGTCCGGGCAAAAGGACCGTGTCAGTGAGCTATTCGGCGTGATGATGGAAGGGGAGAATTGATATGGCACTGGATGCGGTCTGCTTACAGGCGGTGGCGGAAGAGCTGCGCCCGCAGCTTTTGGGTGTGCGCATCGACAAGGTGCAGCAGCCCGCCAGAGATCAGGTCATTTTGCTGCTGCGGGGCGGATTGCGCCTGCTGCTGAACGCCGGAGCCAGCAATCCCCGCATCCATTTGACCGGCCAGCTTCGGGACAATCCCGCGGAGCCGCCCATGTTCTGTATGCTTTTGCGAAAGCATCTGGTGGGTGCGCGGGTGGCGGCGCTGACTCAGCCGGGGCTGGAGCGTCTGGTGGAGTTGGAGCTGGACGTCACGGACGATTTCGGCCAGCCGGGAAGGCGGACGCTGGTGCTGGAGGCCATGGGCCGCCACTCCAACCTGATCCTCCTGGACGGGGAGCGGCGGGTGATCGAGTGCCTGCGCCGGGTGGATGCGGAGATGTCTCCCCTGCGGCCCGTTCTGCCGGGGCTTTTTTACCAGTACCCGCCCGCCCATGGGAAGACGTACCTGTCCGATGTGACAGAGGAATTCTTTTTCACCCAACTGGCAGACGCCAATCCGGAGCGGCAGCTGGACACATTTTTGCTGGACAGCTTTTTCGGTATCTCGCCACTGATTGCACGGGAGCTGACGTTCCGGGCGACCGGGGAGACGGACAGCCGCATTTTTTCACTGGACGACGCTGGAAGACAGCGGTTTTGGAAAGAAATTGCCCAATTGCAAGAATCTGTAAACAAAAATAACTTTACACCGATTTCACTTTGGAAAGACGGAAAACCACTAGAATTTTCCTGTTTGCCGATTACCCAATACGGCGCGGCAGCGGAGAGCCGGACATATCCCAGCTTCTCGGCGCTGATGGACGATTTCTACGAGTCCCGGGAGCGTCAGGAGCGTATTCACCAGCGAGGGGCCGATCTTGTCCGCACTGCTTCCGGCGCCCGTGACCGCCTGCGGCGGAAGCTGGCAATGCAGGAGAAGGATTATGCCGCCACCCAAGATCGGGATACCCTACGCCTCAGCGGCGAGCTGATCACCGCGAACCTCTACCGCATGGAGCGGGGCCAGCGAAAGCTGGCCTGTGAAAATTATTACGACGGCAACCGGGAGATTATAATCCCGCTGGACCCGCTGCTGACGCCTCAGGAGAATGCCGCGAAGTATTTCAAGCGGTACGCCAAGGCGAAGACCGCCGAAAAATACCTGAAGGAGCAGATGGAGATTGCCCGGCGGGACGCCGCGTATCTGGACAGCGTGCTGGAGGAGATCGCAGAGGCGGAGACGGAGCAGGATTTTAACGATATCCGTTCCGAGCTGAAGGATGCCGGTTTCCTCCGCCAGAAGGGCCGGGAGAAGAAAGGCTTGCAGCGATCGGCCAAGCCCAGGGAGTTCCGTACCACGGCGGGGCTCAGAGTGCTGGTGGGCCGAAATAACCGCCAAAACGACAAGCTGACCCGGGACGCCGATCGCCGGGACCTCTGGTTCCATACCCAAAAAGTCCACGGCTCCCACGCGATTCTCTGCGCCGGCGGCGGTACGCCGGACCAGGGCAGCATCGTGGAGGCCGCAAAGATTGCCGCATGGTACTCTCAGGCAAGGGAGAGCGGCAATGTGCCGGTAGATTTTACCCAGGTGAAAAACGTGAAAAAGCCCGCCGGAGCAAGGCCTGGCATGGTGATCTACACGACCTGCGAGACGGTGAACGTCACGCCGGAGGAGGAGACCGTGAAGCGGCTGAGCGTGAAGTAGTTTGGGCAGAAAAGATGTTGAAAAAAGAGTTCCGGACCTCCCCGCGGGAGGACCGGAACTCTTTTTTCAACTGGGCAGCGAAACGGGGCACATTGTCTTTTCGACCACGCCGAAAAGACAATACAGCTTCATTATATTTTTTTCATATGCATCCCAGCTGATTTGAGCATCAGCTTCTTCGTGCCCTTTGCCTCAAAGGCCACTTCAATCAGCGCGTCGCCCCCCATGGGCTTTACAGACAGCACTGTGCCCTTGCCGAAGGCGGTGTGTTCCACCGCGTCGCCTTGGGCCACCTGCATCAGCGGTTCGGACGCAGGTCTTGCCGCCGCAGGCTTTTTCACTGCGGAACGGGGAGCCGCGCCGCTGCCATGATAAGAGCGGACGCTGCCGATCTGGTTTCCGCTCAAACCGCCGGAGGAATTTCGGGCGAAGCCGCCGGACCGATTCCCGGAAAAACCGCCGCCGAAGCCGTCAGTCCGTTCCCTAGAAAGACTGCCGCCAAAACCGTCGGCTGTGCTGCCGAAGTCGTCCCAGCTCCCGTTGCTGGCCTCTGTGGGAGAGGTCTGGGCCTCAGGCCTTCCAGACCACTCGTAGTTCTCCTCCGGCAGCTCCTCCAAAAACCGGGAGGGCCGGTTGGCGCTGGTGCGGCCATACAGCATGCGCTGGCGAGCATTAGTCAGGGTCAGGCGTTCCTTGGCCCGGGTCATGGCCACGTAGCACAGCCGCCGCTCCTCTTCCAGCTCCTCCGCGTCAAACATGGAATTCATGCCGGGGAAAATGCCGTCCTCCATGCCTACCACGTAGACGCTGGGGAACTCAAGGCCCTTTGCGGAGTGGATGGTCATAAGGGTCACGCAGTCGTCGCTGCCGTCCATGGAATCAAGGTCCGTGTACAGCGCGATCTCGTTTAAAAAGCCGGACAGGGTGGGGTCCTCCGGGTCGTGCTCCAGGAATCCGGCGATGCTGGATTTCAATTCCTGCACGTTTTCGATCCGTCCCCGGCTTTCCATGTCGTTTTTCTCCTCCAGTGCACGGACATAGCCGGTCCGGTCGCAAACCGCGTCGTAAAACTCCGGCAATGCCAGCGTGCCGCCTAAGCGGCGCAGGCCGTCGATCAGGTCGGCAAATTTCAGCAGCTTTGCCGCCGGGGCTTTCAGCTCCGGAAACAGGTCCGCGTTACGCATGACCTCGTAAAGGGAAATGCCTTGCTGGGACGCAACAGCGCTGACTTTTTCCATGCTGGTGCCGCCGATGCCGCGCCCCGGCGTGTTGACGATGCGCCTTAGGCGCAGATCGTCCAGCGGATTATTCAGCACGCAGAGATAGGCCAGCATATCCTTCACTTCCGCCCGGTCATAGAACTTGGTGCCGCCCACCACCTTGTAGGGCGCTCCGTTGCGCCGCAGGGCGTATTCCAGAGCATTGGACTGGGCGTTCATACGGTAGAGCACCGCGCAGTCGGAGAATTTCCGGCCCCGGTTTACCTGCATCAGGATGTCGCCCACCACGAAGTTGGCTTCGTCCGCCTCGCTGTAATTCGTGCGGATGGAGACCTTGTCGCCGCTGCCGTTGTCCGTCCAGAGGGTCTTGCCCTTCCGGCCCTGATTGTTTTTGATGACGGCGTTGGCCGCGTCCAGAATGTTCTGGGTGGAGCGGTAGTTCTGCTCCAGCCGAATGGTACGGGCGTTTGTGTACTGCTTTTCAAAGTTCAGGATGTTTTCGATGTTCGCGCCCCGAAAGCGGTAGATAGACTGGTCGTCGTCGCCCACCACGCAGAGATTTTTGCGCCCGCCCGCCAACAGCGAGGTCAAAAGATACTGCAAGTGGTTGGTGTCCTGATACTCGTCCACCAGTACGTAGCGGAACTTGTGCTGATAATACTCCCGCACCTCCGCGTCCTTTTGCAGCAGCTCCACGGTGTGGAAAATGATGTCATCAAAGTCCAGAGCGTTGGCGGCGCGAAGCTTTTCCACGTATTTTGTGTAGGCCTTTGCAATGCGGGTCATCTTCCAGTCGCCTGAATCCTGACACTGACGGGCAAAGTCCTCCGGCGTTTCATAGCGGTCCCGGGACTTGCTGATGATACCCAGCAGCTCCTTGGGCGGAAAGGCTTTTTCGTCGTAATTCAGCTCCTTGACGATGTCCTTCAGCACTCGTTTGGAGTCGTCCGTGTCATAGATGGTGAAGTCCTTCTGAAAGCCGATCCGCTCAATGTCCCGGCGCAGAATGCGGACGCAGGCGGAGTGGAACGTGGAGGCCCAGATGTCGTTTGCCACCGGGCCCAGACGGGCCGCCAAACGGTCCTTCAGCTCGCCCGCAGCCTTGTTGGTGAAGGT
>JAEWYA010000141.1 GCA_023395775.1 Bacillota bacterium | reverse complement strand
GTCCTATTTCCAGCGTCAGCCCCTGCATCTCAAAATCGCGGACTGCCTCCAAAAGACTTTGCCGGAAGGGGATGTGGACGCTCTGGCCCGCGCGGCGCATCACTGCCGGGCAGGCGGCGACAGCCTCCGGGCTTTCCGGTTCGAAGCCGCCGGTTTATACTGGCGGACCTCTTGGACCTGTGAGATCCCGCCGCTGGTTCCGGCGGAAACTTCTATTCCTGCTCCGCTACCGGATGGGATGACGCTGGAGGACGAGGTGCGAAGGCTGGAGCAGGAACTTGACCGGCTGCGTCGCCAGTACCCGTCGGGGCCGCAGAGCGGGGAACTGGACAAGCCAGAGCGGATGCTCTTGTGCGCAAAGGCGCGGATGCTGATCTACACCGGGTGGTATCAGGAGGGGCTGGGCGCCACGGAAGCGCTTCTTCAGGCCCTGACCCCCTGCGCCGCGGAGGACACGGACCTGCTGCTGTGGGTCTTGCGCCAGCGGATTGCTTACAGTGTGCAGACCGACCAGCCGGAGCCGGAATATATTGTTCGGGGATTGGAAATCGCGGAGGAGTCGGGGCTGAAGCGCCAGCGGGCCTGCTATTTACTGCTGCGGGGCATCGACTTTTGCAAAGAGGGAAGCTATAAGAGCAGCGACTACTTCTTCCGTCAGTCTCTGGGACTATTCGACCATCCGGAGCGCTGCCCTATGTTCTGCGGCTATGTCAGGACATGGCAAGGGGAGTGGAAGCGACGCCAGAAGGATTTTGCCGGGGCCTGCGAGCTGTATCAGCTGGCCGTGGAGCAGACGGAGGGACTGGCCCCCTGGCCGGGCAGCGGTTTTCTCTTTACCTGCTACGGTCGGGCGGCCATGGCGCTGGGAGACGACAAAAGGGCCCGGCAGATGTTTGCCCGGGCTATGGAGGTATTTGAAAAGACGGAGGAGCTGCCGGGCCGGAGCCTGGCGGAGGCCTACACCGCGTACTATGCCGCTCAGGACGGAGGATACGCTTCGGCGGTGGAGCTGCTGAAGGTTTCGTGGGACTCGGCCAGCAAGTTAAGCTCTCTGGTGGAGCAGGGAATTCGGGACAGCGTACTGGCGAGACTGCGCCGGCAGCTGGATCAGGAGCACGCTCTGGGCAACGAGCTGGACCACTATCTCTATCGCCCGCTGGATATTTACTGCCACCGGGGAATGCAGCGCCTTCGGGGGGTCAAGGGCGCGTATGAATACGACCAGCTGGAAGACTGCCTGAAGTACAGTGTCCGTCAGGCAAAGCCTTTGACGGTAGAAAACCTTTACAGCAAGAACAAAAACTTTATGACGGAATGAGCAGACGAAGAGCAGGCGGTTGGAAAAGTCCACGGGGACTTTCTGACCGCCTGCTGGCATTTCTTTCGCGAAACTCTGTAAAGGCTCAGAACTGAACGATCTCGCCCTTTTTAATAACCGTGTCCACCAGATTGGAGCCCAGCCGATAGCAGATATAGTCAAGGTCCGGGGCGTCCCAGACCAGCAGGTCTCCCTGCTTGCCAACCTCCACGGAGCCGATTCGGTCCGCCCGCCGGATGCCCGCCGCGCCGTTAAGCGTGACGGCGGTGAGGACTTCCTCCGGGGTGAGGCGGTACTTGAGGCAGGCAATGTTCATGGCCAGCTGCAAGTTGGAGCTGGGGCAGGAGCCCGGATTGAAATCCGTAGCCACCGCCACGGCGACCCCGGCGTCAATCATAGCCCGGGCGGGAGCAAAGGTCGCCCCCAGGTAGAAGCTGGTGGCAGGGAGCAGGCAGGCGATGGTACCGCCCTTTGCCATGCTGGCGATGCCCTCCTCCGGGCAGACGATCAGATGCTCGGCGGTAATTGCTCCAATCTCGCCTGCCAGCTGAGACCCGCCGATGGGGTTGATCTCGTCGGCGTGGATCTTCGGCGTCAGGCCGTACTTTTTCCCGGCCTCCAGAATCCGGCGAGACTCCTGGGCGGTGAACACGCCGGTCTCGCAGAACACGTCGCAGAACTCCGCCAGATGCTCCCGGGCCACTGTGGGGATCATTTCCCCGCACAGTAGGCTCAAAAAGCCCTCCCGGTCGTTTTTAAACTCCTCCGGCAGCGCGTGGGCGCCCAAAAATGTGGGGATCAGCTCCACCTTCTGCGTCTCGTTCAGGCGCCGGATCGCCCGCAGCTGCTTATACTCGTTTTCGGGGTCGAGACCGTAGCCACTTTTGGCCTCGCAGGTGGTGACGCCCATGCGCAGCATGGCGGAAAGCTCCTTGGCGGCCTTGTCCGCCAGCTCCTCCTCCGAGGCGGCGCGGGTGGCGCGGACGGTGGACAAGATACCGCCGCCCCGGGCGAGAATCTCCAGATAGGTGACGCCGTGGAGCTTGAGACCCAACTCGTTTTGACGCCAACCGCCAAAGATTAGGTGCGTGTGGGCATCCACCAAACCGGGGGTGACCAGACGGCCCTTTACATCCACCGCTTCCGCGTTTTCCGGCATCCCCGCGGGGACTTCCCCGCTGCCCTCGGCGGCAATTACGCCGTCTTTTACAAGGACATAGGCGTTTTTCAGAAGGGTGATCTCGCCCTGCTCAGCGCCGCGTCTGGCGGCAGAGCCGGTGGGGGTGGCCAGCAGGCCGATGTTTTTCAGCAACAGGTTTGCCATAAAGGTATCCTCCCTAGCAAGATGTGGGAAAAAAGGAGCCTCCCAGGAGGCCCCTTTTTTCAAGAATTGTACAGGAATTTTACTTCATATTTTTGACGGCATCCCGAATGATCTCGTCATCGTTTTCCGCCACGTAGGGCAGGGTGATATGATCCTGACCCTGATACATTTCGTTGTACTCCACCGCGGTGGACATGGCGTGCTCGTTGCGGGCCCAGGAACGGCGGGCGACGCCCACCATGGTGTCCCAGGGCATGGACATGCGCAGGATGGTATCCACGCGCTCGCTGCCGTCCAGCACCATGCCAAAGCCGCCGTTGATGGCCTTGCCGACGCCGGTGCCGCCGCCGTTGTGCAGGGCGATCAGGCTCATACCGCGGGCCGCATTGCCCGCATAGCACTGGGTGGCCATCTCGGCCATGATGTTGGAGCCGTCCTTGATGTTGGAGGTCTCGCGGAAGGGGGAGTCGGTTCCGCCGGTGTCGTGGTGGTCGCGTCCAAGCATGACCGGTCCGATCTCGCCGTTGCGGACCATTTCGTTGAACTTCAGGGCGATGTTCATGCGGCCCATGGCGTCCTGATAGAGGATGCGGCACTGAGTGCCAACCACCATCTTATTCTTCTTCGCGTCGCGGACCCAGATATAGTTGTCATAGTCCTGATAGCGGCGGTTGTGGGCCTTGATGTATTCCGCGGCGGCCGCGTCCGTCTTGTCCAGATCGTCCGGGTTGCGGCTCAGGCAGCACCAGCGGAACGGGCCATAGCCATAGTCGAACAGATGGGGACCCAGGATGTCTTCCACGTAGGAGGGGAAGACAAAGCCGTCGAGGTCGTTCTCCCCGTTCTTGCAGATGCTCTTCGCACCCGCGTCATACACGGCCTTCAGGAAGCTGTTGCCGTAGTCAAAGAAATAGGTGCCCCGCTCATGGAGCTTGCAGATCATTTCATAGTGGTGGCGCAGGGTCTTATCCACCAGCTTGCAGAAGCCGTCGGGGTCTTTATCCAGCATCTCGGTGCGCTGCTCGAAGGTCAGGCCCTGCGGGCAGTAGCCTCCGTCATAGGGGACGTGGCAGGAGGTCTGGTCGCTCAGAAGGTCAATGTGGACATTTTTCTCATAGAGGTACTCCAGCAGATCCACCACGTTGCCGTGATAGGCGATGGCGCAGGGAGTTTTTTCGGCCATGTGCTTTTGCGCCATGGCGAGGGCCTCGTCCAGGCTCGCGGTCTTCTCACTGACCCAGCCCTGGGTGTAGCGGGTCATGATGCGGGACATATCGACCTCGGCGATGATGGAGACGGCGCCGGCAATTTCTGCGGCCTTACCCTGGGCGCCGCTCATGCCGCCAAGACCGGCGGAGACGAACAGGCGGCCGGCCAGATTCTGATCGTTGGGAATGCCCAGCTTCAGACGGCCCGCGTTGAGTAAGGTGTTGAACGTACCGTGGACAATGCCCTGCGGCCCGATGTACATCCAGCCGCCGGCGGTCATCTGGCCGTAGTTGGCGACGCCCAAAGCGGCGGCGCGGTTAAAGTCCTTTTGGTTATCAAACATGCCGACCATCAGGCCGTTGGAGATAATGCAGCGGGGAGCGCCCTTGTGGGAGTGGAACAGTCCCAGAGGGTGACCGCTCATGACCACCAGCGTCTGCTCGTCGGTCAGCACTTCCAGATACTTCTTGATGAGACGGTACTGCATCCAGTTCTGGCAGACCTGACCGGTCTCGCCGTAGGTCACCAGCTCGTAGGGGTACAGGGCCACGTCAAAGTCCAGGTTATTCTCGATCATCACCTGGAAGGCCTTGCCCTCGACGCAGCTGCCCTTGTACTGGTCAATGGGCTTGCCGGACAGGCGGCCCTGGGGACGGAAGCGATAGCCGTAGATCCGGCCGTGTTCCTCCAGCTCCTGTGCAAATTCCTTGGCCATCTGGGCGTGGTGGTCGGGATGGATGTACCGCAGGGCGTTGCGGATGGCCAGCTCCTTGTCGGCCTCGGTGAGATGGGATTCCCGGCGGGGAGCCCGGCGAATACCCTCTTCAAAGGTGGGGTACTCCGGCAGGTCGTAGTCCAGTTTTACTGTCATAGCCTTGTCAACATCGAAAATCGCCATGGTCGTTCCTCCTGAAAATTGGATTCTGCCGGCCAAATAACTCCGGCCCGGGCAGTTAAGGATTTCCTCTTTAAAAACATTCTATCACGCGGGGTCGGAAAAATCAACAAAATAGATAAATAATTACAGAAATATTTAGTTGTTTTTAACAAATTAAATCGCTATTGCAGCATTCAACTGTTCAGACAGCGCATCAGTTTGCGAAAGTGCCCGCCTCCGCTGCCAATGCGCTGTGCGCCATGAGTTCGCGTTGCTTTACAGATAGGATTATATACGCTCTGCGTTGAATTTGCGTCAAAAGACACCTGAGCAGCAAAAAGTTCCCGGAAAAACGGTTGCGGAACCAAACTTTTTTTGCTATTGTACAAGTGATGAAAGAAGATATGGAGGCGCGGGATAAAAAGTGCGCCGTGGAAACCGCGGGATGAGTAAAGGAGCGAAAAAACTTGAATCAGATCATGGAGTGTATCCCAAACTTCAGTGAGGGGCGGGACCTTGAAAAGGTGGAGAAGATCGCGGGCGCCTTTCGGGCGAAGGAACATGTAAAGCTGCTGGATTACAGCACGGACAAGGACCACAACCGCTGCGTAATCACCGCCGTGGGCGAGCCGGAGGCATTGCGGGACGCGGTGATCGAGGCCGTCGGCACGGCTGCGGCGCTGATCGACATGACCAAGCACGACGGCCAGCACCCCCGTATGGGCGCGACCGACGTGGTGCCCTTTGTCCCCGTGCGGAATTGCACGCTGGAGGATGCGGACCGCATTGCAAAAGAGACGGCCGCCGCCATCGCGGACCGGTATGGCATTCCGGTTTTTCTCTATGAGAAGTCCGCCACGGCGTCTCACCGGGAGAACCTTGCCAATATCCGCAAGGGCCAGTTTGAGGGCATGGCGGAGAAAATGAAGGACCCAATGTGGCGCCCCGACTTTGGTCCGGGTACTATCCATCCTACCGCGGGTGTCACAGCCGTCGGCGCCCGGATGCCGCTGGTGGCGTTCAATATCAACCTGAATACCCCCGATCTTCACATTGCCGACGAAATTGCGCACCGCATCCGTTATATCAACGGCGGCTTCCGGTTTGTGAAGTCCATGGGCGTTCTGCTGGAGGACCGGAACATTGCGCAGGTCTCCATCAATATGACGGATTATACGAAAACCTCCCTCTACCGTGTGTTCGAGACGGTGAAGATGGAGGCGCAGCGCTGGGGTGTCAATGTGGTGGGCAGCGAGATCATCGGTTTGACGCCTATGGCGGCGCTGGTGGACTGCGCGGAATATTATCTGCGAATTGAAAACTTCCGCATGGACCAGATTCTGGAGACCCGCCTGTAAGAAGCGTTTTCCAGAGATTGTACCAAGAACAGATATATACAAATGACGGAAGCGGGCCGCTTCCGCCGCGGATAAAAAGGAGATTTTACAGATGCGTCCTGAACTCATCAACCAGCCCATCACGGGCATTTGTTCCTTTGGCCGGTATTCCATCTGCCTGGATTTGGACGAGCTGCACGCCGATTTCGGCGTGCTGGGCATTCCCTACGACATGGGCGTGGGCTTTCTCAGCGGAGCGCGTCTGGGCCCCCGCCGCATCCGGGAGGCGTCCACTCAGTATGGCCGCGGCGAGGCGGGTTATTATGATTACGAGGCGGACGAGCAAATGCTTTCCGCGCCCATCACCATCGCCGACTGCGGCGACGCCGACGTGCTTCAGGGGGACCGGGAGTACTCCTTCAAGTGCGTGGAACGGGCGGTGCGGCGCATCATCCGCGCGGGCAGCATCCCCATCCTCATGGGCGGCGACCACTCCGTTACCATCCCGGTGGGCCGGGC
>JAEWYA010000053.1 GCA_023395775.1 Bacillota bacterium | reverse complement strand
CAAAAAGAGACCGCCCAGGGTGGCACCCCTGAGCGGTCAGTGTTCCGGACTTGCGTCAAGAACGATAGCAAAATTATTATATCACATTCGACCGAAAACGCAAGCCCAAATTTGCCGGGGAGGGAGGTGCCTCCCGTGAGCGGTGTGGAGCTTGTTTTTGTCACCATCGGAGTCTGCTGGCGTGTTGGCCAAGTATTCCGTGGATTGGATGCAATTAACAGTACGAAAGGGGCGGGATTGAGATGCCGGAAATCAGTGAGGCGCGGATGAAGGAGCTGGCGGACAACTGGAACGAGGAGACCAGCGACCCAGAGACGCAGGAGTGGCGGGACGATCTGACGCCAGCTGAAACTAAGATCATCGACGACTGGGATCAGGTGCTCAACGTTGGCATGTGCCGGATGCGCCGGGAGATCATGAGGCTTCAGCAGGAGGCGAGACGGAATGCCTGACGAAAGCGTGAACGGAGCCTACTATGCGGTGATCACGGCCCCAGTCATGTGCGACTCGCACCTGCGGCCCCGGAGCAAACTGCTGTACGGGATTATATCTTTTTTATCCTGTCAGACTGGCTTTTGCTATCAGCCTAATGACGAGTTGCTGAAATACTGCACATACATTGATGGTCAGTCCGGGGAGCAAAACTCCATCAGTGAGCGGACGCTTCAGAGCATGCTGTCGGAGCTGAGGGAGCATGGACATATTCGGGTCGACACCGGCCCATGCCCGGTAAAAGGAGGCGGCTTCAAGACTGGCAGGCGGATATTTATTGGCCAGATTCTTGCCCCGATGCCATCCAGCGGGAAGCCTCAAACAAGGGGTGAAGAAAATTTCACCCCCCGCAAAAAACTGCACCCAACGGGTGAAGAAAACTGCACCCCATACAATATACGTAATAAAAAAGAAAATACCCCTATAGCCCCCAAGGAGGTTTTGGAAGCCATCAACGCCTATGTCGGGGACGATCCAGAGTTCCTGTCAGCCTTCACTGGTTTCCTTGAGTGCCGGGCAAAACGCAAGAAGCCGCTGCTTACAGAGCGGGCGGCTCACACGCTGATCAACAAACTCAAACGGCTTTCTCCCAGCAGAGAAATCCAGATCGCTATTTTGGACAATGCAACCGAGCATAACTGGGACAGCGTGTATCCCCTGAAATCGGACGAGCTGCCGGAGCGGAAACAGGCGGCCCCTGATTCGGACGATGGGCGAAGGGGGCGGTTCCTATGAGCGAGGTGCAGACCAACGCCATGCTGTCACAGACCATGCTGGACGCGCAGCAGGGCGTGCTGGGGGCCATGCTGATCGACCCTGACACGGTGGGGCCGGTGCTCAGCAAGGTGCAGGCTTCAGATTTTACGATCAAGCAGTACCGGACCATTTTCCAGACCATTCAGGCCCTGTTTCGGGACGGAAAGCCTGTGGACGGTATCACGGTCCGGGAGAATGCCGGGGCACAGTTCCGGGATCTCCTGGTGCAGCTGATCGATCGGACGCCGACCGCCGCCAATGTAGACGAGTATGTGGCGCTGCTGAAACGGTCTTCCTCGCTGTATTATCTCCAGGAGCTGGGGACGCAGCTCAGCACGGCGGACACGCTGGACGACGCTCAGGTGCTGTTGGACAAGGCCATGCAGACGCAGGTAAGCAAGCCCGGCGTTCAGTCCATGACCTTTGCGGAGGGCTTTGAACGGTTTTTTGACCGCCACGACGGCGAGAGTAAGCCCAGATATTTGACCTGGGGCGTCCCGGTGCTGGACGAGCGGGTCTTCGCGGAGCCGGGGGACATGGTGGTTATCGGCGGGTACCCTTCGGACGGAAAGACTGCACTGGCGCTGCAATTTGCGGCGGGCATCGGTCTAAAACATCAGGTTGGATTTTTTAGCTATGAGTCCACGAAGGACAAGCTGTTTGACCGGCACGTTTCCAACGCCGCCATGCTCAGCTATACGGCCATCAAGCGCAACAATCTGACGGAGGGCGACTACGCGGAACTGCTGGAGCTAAAGGACAAGCTGACGGCCCCGCAGGTGACTCTGATCGATGCCGCCGGTATGACGGTTCTTGACATCCAGGCATACAGTCAGGCCCATCACTTCGACGTGGCCGTGGTGGACTATCTGCAAAAAGTGGCCGCACCGGCGTGGATGAAGCGTGAAAAGGACTTCGACCGCGTGACCAGGATTTCCTCGGAGCTCCAGCAGTTTGGCCGGATCACCGGTACCACCGTCATTGCATTGTCCCAGCTCTCCAGGCCGGAGCGGGAAAAGGGCAGCGGGAAGATTCGCCCGCCTATCCTGTCTGACCTGCGCTCCTCCGGACAGATCGAGCAGGACGCCGATGTAATCATGTTTTTGTACCGGGAGGATTACGACGATAAGCAGAGCAACCGCATCCTGCGCATCGGCAAAAACAAGGAGGGCGAGGCGCTGGACATGGTGCGGTTCAAATTCGACGGCGATTTGCAGATGTTTTCCCGCATTGCTCCTGGCACTGATGAGCCGGTGCGCAAGGTGACTCCGCCCCCGCGATCTGCACAGATCCGCATGGAGGAGCTTACCGACCAGAGAACGGCTGCGGAGGTCGACCGGATCTTCCCGCCGGACAAGGAGGTCAAATGAGAGTCGGAGATACCCTGTGGATCAAGCCCACGTTTGACACCACCTTCGGGATGCCGGGCGATATTATCCCACTGCCCGCCGAGGTCGTGTACATACACCCTCAGCAAAGATTTTACACCGTGAGATTCACAACCCCAGGAGGCAGCTGGACGGAGACGTTCCCCTGTACCCCCTGCGAGTTTGACTTGAGAGGACGGAAGAAACATGAGAACGATTGCAATTATGAACAACAAGGGCGGCGTCGGAAAAACCGTGACCGCCATCAATCTGGCGGACATCCTCGTTCGTTGCTACAAAAAGCGCGTAGTGCTAGTGGACTGTGACGGACAGATGAATCTGACCCGATTTTATCAGCCGGAGTTTGACCCGGAACTGAATCTGAATATTGCCAATGTCCTTGATGGCAGTTCTGAGGCAGTTTGGTCGGACAACCTGCTGCCAATCTACCCGGGGCTGGATATTCTCCCGGCCTCCACCGCGCTTTACCGGCTTGACGTGAATTCCATCAAGCAAGGAAACTTCACACTGCGCACTTTACGGGATTTCAAGGACTGCGCCGCCGAGGATGGCGATACGGACTATTTTATCTTCGACTGCCCGCCGGGCTTTACGGCGGCGAGCTGTGCGGCACTGATGGCCTCAGACGAGGTTGTAATCCCCATGCTGGTGGATGGATTCTCCATGACCGGTATGTTGGACATGGCGGCACAGGTGGAAAGTATGCGGGAGACAAACGCAAAAATTCGCATTGCCGGTGTGCTGGTGACCCAGTGGCACAGGGCAGACGCTGTGATTCAAGGGGAGCAGCTGCTTCGGTCGCTGTCTGTTCCAGTTTTCAAAACGGTAATCCGTCGGACAGATAAGATCCCCGAAAGCACCTTTGATCGCTCACCTATCCGTGATTACAGCCCCGGCAGCGCCGCAGCGCAGGACTATCGGGAGTGGGTGCGGGAATTGATCGGTGAGGAGGTGCAGCATGGCTAAGTCGTTTAATATGGGCGAATTCGCCAAGACGCTGCCGACGTCGCCTTCTGGAACCCCTCTGAGCGAAAAGGCAGAAATGCGGGAGCGCACCATAGATGATATTACCGGAGAGATTCTCCAGCTCAAGGAAGATGCCGGTAATGCCATCATTTCCATCGGGAAGCGGTTGATTGAGGCAAAAGCCTTACTTCCGCACGGTGCATGGCTCCCTTGGCTGACTGAGAAGGTGGAATTTTCGGAGCGCACCGCCACTCGGTTTATGCGACTGTCACGAGAATGGACAAATCGGACAGCGCTGTCCGATTTGGGGGCAACCAAAGCGTTGACACTCCTGGCTTTACCGGCAGAAGAACGTGAGTATTTCATGGAGCAGAACCACATCGTCGACGGCGAGGAGAAAAACGTGATCGACATGTCTGCCCGGGAGTTGGAGCAGGCCATCCGGGAGCGGGACGAGGCGGCAAAGGCCCGGGAGGCCGCCTTGGCTGAGAAACAGGCCGCAGAGCAGGCCCGTGAT
>JAEWYA010000214.1 GCA_023395775.1 Bacillota bacterium | reverse complement strand
CAACTACGGCGCGCGAAAAAAGAGCCGCATCATGCGGGCGTTTAAGGTGAGTCTCACCACGGCGGCGTGCATCATGGTGGTGGGAACGCTGGCGTTCCAACTGGTTCCAAACTGGCTGCTGGCGCTGTTCGACGCGTCCGACGAGATGCTGTCCATCGGAGAACCGGCGCTGCGGATCATCAGTCTCAGCTTTCCCATGGCCGCCGTGGGCATTGTTTGCAGCGGCGTGTTTCAGGCGCTGGGAAACAGCTTCCTCAGTATGTTCGTCTCCCTGGCTCGGCAGCTGGTTTTGCTGCTGCCCATCGCGTGGCTGTTGAGTCTCAGCGGGGAACTGGGGATGGTCTGGTGGGCGTTTCCCATCGCAGAGGTGGTCTCTTTGATGCTGTCCATTGCGTTTTTTCGCTGGACATACCGCAGGCACATTGCGCCGCTGGCGGATGCGCGGCCCTGAAACTTTGAAAAGGCTGCCGGAAAGGTCCCAATGGACTTTCCCGGCAGCCTTTTTGAAGCGAAGCAGAAGCGTGCCTCGGAAATCAGGTGTGCAGATACCGCATCAGATCCTCCAACCGTTCCATGCAGACGTTCCTGCCCTGCTGATACAGGGCCTCCAGCTTATCCGCGTGGCGCTCCAGCCGCCCCACCAGCACGGGCTCCCCCGGACGGAGAAGAAACACCTTTCCCTCCCTCTCCAACCGTTCCAGC
This sequence comes from Bacillota bacterium, assembly GCA_023395775.1. GTDB lineage: Bacteria > Bacillota > Clostridia > Oscillospirales > Oscillospiraceae > Oscillibacter. The sequence continues at coordinate 9,712 of JAEWYA010000214.1, read as the reverse complement.
TCCGTATATTGGGCATTGTACCTCCGGTTGATCTCCCGCAGAGCGGCAAAAAGGGCGGGATACCGCCACGCGTACAGCCGCCTGGCGGTCTCTTCAAGGCCGCGGCTGATCTGCGGCTTTTTCCGATACCCCGCCGGACGGGTCAGCACCACCACCCGTTTTTCGTACCCCAGCGCCATGGCGCGGTGATAGGCGATCGGGCAGGCGCAGCCGCCGTCCAGATATGGTATACCGTCTATGTACACGATCTCGCTAAGGGCGGGCATACTGGACGAGGCGCGGCAGGCCAGATCAAAGTCCGCCGGGGACATCGTCCCCTTGCGGAAATAGTTCGGCTGACCGGTGAGACAATCGGTGGCCACCGCCTCAAAAATCTGGGGCGAGGCGGCAAACGTCGCCTTGTCCACAGGATTCAGTACGTTGGCGACTTCCCCGAACAGAAAGTTGAAATTGAACACACCGCCGTTGTGCAGCAGGTTGTTAACCCCCAAAAAACGCCGGTCGGCGCAGAATGTCTCGTCGATATCCCGGGTGCGGCCAGGCTGACGGGCGATGTAGTTGTACCCGCACAGAGATCCGGCGGACACACCGTTGACGTACTCAAACCAAATCTGCCCGTCCATCAGCACATCCAGAACCCCCGCCGTGAACAGGCCCCGGAGGGAGCCGCCCTCCAGAATCAGCGCGCCTTTCTGCATAAAAGAGCCCCCTTTGATAACTTTATAGTATAGCACGAAACCCGCGTCCGCACAAGCTGCAAAGTGCCCGCTCGAGCAATGGCCGCGGCCTGAGAAGATTACGTTCTCAGACCGCGGCCTCGCGCATTTTAATTCAGTCCTTCAAAAATGTCTGGGGGTCCACCACTTCGCCGTCCTTTTCCACGGCGAAGTGCAGATGGGAAGCCTCCGCGGCCTCCCCGATGGCGGTACTGCCCACCGCGCCGATGATCTGTCCGGCTGTGACTGCGTCTCCCGCCTTAACGGTGGGAACGGACTGCAAATTGGCGTAGGTGGTCTGGTAGCCGCCGCCGTGTTTGATCACCACGGTGGTCCCCATCAGGGGGTCGTTCTCCACGGCGCTCACCGTTCCGGCACAGGCTGCCATTACCTGCGTACCCACCTCGGCGGCCAGGTCCACGCCAGCATGGGTTCGCCAATCTCCCATGGTCTCGTCATAGCGCAGCTCGTCCACGCTGAATGCCGCCACCACCGCGCCCCGCAGGGGCCAGACGATGAGATTCGGGGCGGTGGCCATCACCGGAGTGTCATCCACCTCTACCGATGGCATCTCCACCGGCGCTTCGGTGGGAACATCCTCTTCATCCGGCTCCTTCAGCGTCTGCGGATCCAGAATCTCCTGAGACGGCCCATTGGGGTCCAGATCGTCAAAGAGGTCCGCGTCCGGCGCCGACACGGAGACCGCCGGATCCGAATTTGCCTCAGCCGCCGTATCGCGAAACAGGAACATATAGCCCGAAACTCCCACAACCGCAAGGCACAGGAGCAGGACTATGTAGAAGCCCGCTCCGCCCAACACCATTTTTGGTTTTTTCATAGAAAACCGTCCTTTCCACTGGTTTGCCCTCAGTATGTCCACGGAAAGGAAAATTTATACATAAAAGACACGGCGCAAAAATTTTTGCGCCGTGTCTAAGAATTAAAAATATATTTCAGCTGTCGGCGTGAACGCCGCGGGGCTATTCGGGATTTACTTGATAATCAGGGTCGTCCCGGTCATTTCGGGGGGGCACTGAAGGCCCATCACGTCCAAAATCGTGGGGGCGATGTCCGCCAGCTTTCCGCCCTTGCGCAGCTCGCTGCCCGCGCCGCAGAGAATAAAGGGGACCAAATTGGTGGTATGAGCGGTCATGGGGCTGCCGTCGGACTGCTCCATCTGCTCGGCATTGCCGTGGTCAGCGGTAATCATTGCAATCCCGCCCATTTTCAGCGTGGCGTTCACCACCTTGCCCACGCACTCATCCACGGTCTCCACAGCCTTCACCGCCGCGCTGAACACGCCGGTGTGGCCCACCATGTCGCAGTTGGCAAAGTTCAGGATAATTACGTCGTAGGCCCCCGATTCAATCCGCTCCACGCACTTTTCGCAGACCTCACGTGCGCTCATCTCCGGCTGGAGGTCGTAGGTTGCCACCTTGGGCGAGGCCACCAGAACACGGTCCTCGCCCGGGAAAACAGTTTCAGACCCGCCGTTGAAGAAAAAGGTCACATGGGCGTATTTCTCCGTCTCTGCGATACGCAGCTGCGTCATGCCGAGAGAGCTGAGATATTCGCCCAGCCCGTTGCGCACACAGATGCGGGGGAAGGCCACCTCCACATTGGGCATGGTGGCATCATACTCCGTGTTGCACACAAAGGTCACGGGAAAATACTGGTGAGTAAAGCCGTCAAACTCCGGGTCCACCAGGGCGCGGGTGTTCTCCCGCGCCCGGTCGGGGCGGAAATTGAAGAAAATGACGCTGTCGTTGTCGCCGATGGTGCCACTGCCGTCGCAGACAACCGGCTCCACAAACTCGTCGGTAACGCCCTTTTCATAGGAGTCCTTCACCGCCGCCACAGGGTCAGGGTTTGCCGCCGCGCCCTCGCCGTACACCATGGCGTCGTATGCCTGCTCCACCCGGTCCCAGCGTTTGTCGCGGTCCATGGCGTAGTACCGGCCCATGACGCTTGCGATCTTTCCGACTCCGAGCTCACCGCACCTTTTCACAGTCTGCGCCACGAAATCCGCCCCGGAAGTGGGAGAAACGTCCCGTCCGTCTAAAAACGCGTGGATATAGACCTTTTCAAGTCCCTTGTCCTTCGCCATTTTTAGCAGAGCGAAAAGGTGGTCGATGTGGGAGTGGACCCCGCCATTGGACAAAAGGCCCATCAGGTGGAGAGCCGTGCCCCTTTCCTTGCAGGCGTCCATAGCGCGGCGATAGGCGGCATTTTCAAAGAACGAGCCGTCGGCCACGGCATTGTTCAGCCGGGGCAGGTCCTGAAACACCACCCGGCCGCCGCCGATGTTGGTGTGGCCCACTTCACTGTTGCCCATCTGCCCTTCGGGCAGACCCACGTCCAGCCCGGAGGCCGAGAGAGTCGTATTGGGAAATTCCGCGAAAAATTGATCGAGGCAGGGCGTTTTTGCCGCCCGGACCGCGTTTCCCCGCAGATCACCGGACATGCCGAAGCCATCCATGATGATAAGTGTTGTGGGGGTTTTATTCATAATTAAAGTACCTCTTTCTAACTCTGCCGATTGTTTCCGGGCTTCTCACCACGGAACCGGGAAGGGCCCGCGCCCACAGGAATACCGGAATCTGCCGCCCGACATTCACGTCCCCGTTCCGTGTCCGGCGCAAACCGATAAAGCGTTCGCCGAAAAAGGAGGAGCAGGGGAGCGGGTGGAGTTTTCCGCGCAACGAAAAACGGAGCGAGGCGGACTTTTAGGCGGCTCAGTCCTGATTCGCGGCGTTGATGATTTCGACAAACTGCTCCGGCTTGAGGGCCGCGCCGCCGATGAGCCCGCCGTCGATGTCCGGCTGAGCCAGAAGCTCCGCGGCGTTCTCGGGATTCATGGACCCGCCGTACTGAATGGTGACGGACCGGGCCACCCGGGCGCCATACAGAGCGCGGATGGTGGCGCGGATGTTGCTGCAAACCTCGCCGGCCTGCTCCGCCGTGGCGGTCTTGCCGGTGCCGATGGCCCAAATGGGCTCATAGGCCACGATGCAGCGGCGCAGCTTGTCGGCAGGAACGCCGCTGAGCGCGCTTTTGACCTGCAGGGCAATCCACTCGTTGGTAATGCCGGTCTCCCGCTGCTCCAGGCTCTCGCCCACGCAGATGATGGGACTCATCCCGGCGTTCAAAACAGCGTGGACCTTTTTGTTCACGCCGGTGTCCGTTTCGCCGAAATACTGCCGCCGCTCACTGTGGCCCACGATGACATACTTGACTCCAAGATCTTTCAGCATGTCCGCGGACACCTCGCCGGTATAGGCGCCTTTTTCCTCAAAGTAGACATTCTCCGCGCCCACAGAGATCCGCAGGTCCTTGAAGGCCCTGGCAGCTGTGGAAATATTGCAGGCGGGGACACAGATCAGGGTGTCGCACCATTTGGCCTTGGGCATGATCTTCTTCATATCCTCGGCAAACTTCTTCGTCTCGGTGGCGGTCATATTCATCTTCCAGTTGCCAGCAATCACAGTTTTACGGTAACGACGATTCATATTTTATACTTCCTTTTCTATATGTTCTTGAGGGAAAACAAAAATTCTGGCGCGGAATCAAAAGCTTGCGCTTGGAAACGTGCGGACGAAAACTTCTCTATGGTAAAAGCCGCAGCAGCGCCTTCAAAGAGGCCTCAGCCGTCACCGGTCCTGTAAACAGGCCACGCCGGGAAGCTCCCTGCCCTCGAGAAATTCAAGGGACGCGCCGCCGCCGGTGGAGATGTGGGTAATCCGGTCGGCAAAGCCCAGCTGCTCCACCGCCGCGGCGCTGTCGCCGCCGCCCACAATGGTTACCGCGCCGCTGTCCGCCATGGCCTGAGCCATGGCGCGTGTGCCGCCGGCAAACGCATCGAATTCAAAGACGCCCATGGGCCCGTTCCATACGATGGTCCCCGCGCCCTTCACCGCATCGCAGAACAGCTCCACGGTTTTGGGTCCGATGTCCAGACCCTGCATGTCGTCGGGGATGGCCATGGTGTCCACCACAACGGGCTGGGCGTCGGCGGAAAATTCCTTGGCCGCCAGCGTATCCACCGGCAGGAGGAACTTCACGCCCTTTTCCCGGGCCTTGGCGATCATCTCCAGGGCAAACTCCTGCTTGTCGGCCTCCAGAAGGGACTGACCGATGGAGCCGCCCTGGGCCTTTGCAAAGGTATAGGCCATACCGCCGCCAATGATAATGGTGTCGGCCTTGCCAAGAAGGTTTCCGATCACGTTGATCTTGTCGGAGACCTTGGCTCCTCCCAGAACCGCAACAAAAGGCCGCTTGGGGTTGTCCAGCGCATTCCCCATGATCTCCAGCTCTTTTGCAACCAGAAAGCCGGAGACGGCGGGCAGGTAATCCGCCACGCCCACGGTGGATGCATGTGCCCGGTGAACCGAACCGAAAGCGTCGGAGACGTACAGCTCCGCCATGGAAGCCATCTCTTTGGCAAGGGCGGGGTCGTTTTTGGTCTCGCCCGCTTCAAACCGGGTGTTTTCCAAAAGCATGATCTCGCCGGGCTTCAGCGCCGCGGCCTTGGCCTTGGCGTCGGGGCCCACGGTGTCGGCGGCAAAGATCACGGTTCTGCTTAAGAGCTCTCCCAGACGCTTCGCAACCGGGGCGAGACTCAGCTCCATCTTCCGCTCTCCCTTGGGCTTGCCCAGATGAGAGCAGGCAATCACCGCCGCGCCGTTGTCCAGCAGATACTGAATGGTAGGCAGCGCCGCAACAATGCGCTTGTCGCTGGTAATGGCTCCGGTGGCCTTGTCCAAAGGCACATTGAAGTCGCACCGGAGCAGGACCTTCCTGCCGCGGACGTCCACGTCCTTGACTGTCTTCTTATTGTAGTTCATATGCATCCTCCCTGAAAATGTCAGCACGGTATGTCAGCTCAATTTGTGCGGATAGATTGCAGCCTGCGCATAAGATAGTATGTCCGCCGCTGCGGTTTTGCAGACGGACAGGGAAAACCAGATCAGCGCCCTTCCGCCATCTCACCCTCGCCGGAAAGGCCTGGGAAACCGATCTGTCGCAGCGCCTCGTAGACGCATACGGCCACGGTATTGCTGAGATTCAGGCTTCTGGCCTCGGCGCGCATGGGGAGCCGGATGCACCGGTCGTAATGGGCCTTTCGAAAGTCTTCGGGCAGGCCCGCGGTCTCCTTGCCGAAAAACAGCCAGCAGCCGTCGCGAAACTCCGCGGACGTATAGGGGCGGGGCGCTTTCGTGGTGGTGAGCCAGATATCCCCGGCATCCGGATTCCGGCGAAAAAAGTCATTCAGATTCTCATAATCGAAGACCTCCACCAAATGCCAGTAATCCAGTCCCGCTCTTTTGACCGCCCGCTCGGAGATATCAAACCCCAGGGGACGGATCAAGTGGAGCCGTGCGCCGGTCGCGGCGCAGGTCCGGGCAATGTTCCCGCAATTCTGCGGGATCTCCGGTTCTACAAGAACAACGTTCAGCATGAAATTCCTCCATTTGGCACGGACGGGTCAATTGTAATCCATTACCTGTGTAAATTCAACCTCTTTATAGGAAAAAAACGTTTTTTTAGAGAAAATAACTGGAAAACTATGAGAAATTCTGCAAAATGCCGAAGTCAACGGTCAAATTCATAAAAAAACGTAAAATTTCTACATATTTTTTTAAAGAATCGTCGTTTTGCCGAAATAGAACCGGAATTTTCTGAAACAATTTACTAGTAAACACTGGATTTTCCTTAAATCTTTGTTATAATAACTTTGCAACCGAATCTGCGACGGATCTCGCAGTGACTGCCGGGGTGTCCGCGCCCCGCAGATTTTTCTCAGGGAGGGAATACCGATGGATCAAAAGCGCGCAGTCATTTTCCTGACGACTTCCCAGGACCCGGAGCAGAAAAAACCGCTGATGCTGAGTGACATTCTGTTTTGCCCCATCCTGACGTGGGTGGCCCGCAAGCTGAAAGACGACGGCGTGGAGCGGTTTTTTGCTGTCTGCGGTCCGGAATATGCCGACGAGGCCCGCGCTTGCTTTCCGGCCGACGCCGACGTGACGGTTTCCGACCAGCATCCAAAGCTGCTGGACTTTGTCTCCGGCGCAGGGCGGGTGACCGTCATCCCCCGCCCGGTGGTTCCCGCGGAGCGGGTCGGAGAGGGGTATGTCTATTCCGCCGAGGGTTCCGCGCTGGCGGAGGGCTGGAAAAAGGCCGCCACCATCTTTTTGCAGGACGTGGACGGTGAACGGGGCTGGATCGCCCTGAATTCCGACGCCGATATTCAGAACGTGGAGCTGCATCTGCGGGATGAGATTGTCCGGCGGCACATCGCAAACGGCGTGCGGGTTTTGGACCCTGGCGCCGTCTATATCGACCCCCGGGTGAAGATCGGCCGGGGGACTATGGTCCTGCCCGGAACGATTCTGCGGGGTGAGACGGACATCGGCCGTGACTGCGTCGTCGGCCCCAACGCCATGGTGCGCAGCTGCACCGTGGGGGACGAAACGGAAGTCAATGCCTCCCAGATCAACGAGTCCTCGATCGGCCGGCGGACCCATGTGGGTCCTTTCGCCTACGTGCGGCCGAACTCCCGTATCGGAGACGATATTAAGGTGGGCGATTTTGTGGAGGTCAAAAACTCCGTCATTGGGGACGGGACAAAAATTTCTCACCTGACCTATGTGGGCGACAGCGACGTGGGCAAAAAGGTCAACTTCGGCTGCGGCACCGTCACCACGAATTACGACGGGTTCCACAAATACCGCTGCACCATAGAAGACGAGTCCTTTATCGGCTGCAACACCAATCTGGTGGCCCCGGTCACCGTTGGAAAGGGCAGCTATATCGCTGCGGGAGCCACGATTACCAGGGACGTGCCCGAGGACGCGCTGGCCGTGGCCCGGGCGAAGCAGGAGAACAAGGACGGCTGGGCCGCGCGGCGGCGGAAGATAAACGGCAAATAAATAGATCATTTAAATTATGAATTATATTCAGAACAGAAGAAAGAGGGCGTTGTTATGATTTCTCACGGCAAGGATGTCAAGGTATTCTGCGGTAACTCCAACCCCCAGCTGGCGGCAGAGATCTGCAAACTGATGGGAACCAAACTGGGCGAGTCGGAGGTGGGTACCTTTTCCGACGGTGAGATCTTCGTCTCCCTGTATGAGACGGTCCGCGGCAGCGATGTGTTCGTGGTCCAGTCCACGTCTACCCCTGTCAACAACAACCTGATGGAGCTGCTCATTATGATCGACGCGCTGAAGCGCGCTTCTGCGGGGCGCATTACCGCCGTCATGCCGTACTACGGCTATGCCCGGCAGGACCGCAAGGCTAAGGCCCGCGATCCCATCACCGCAAAGCTGGTGGCCAACATGCTCACCGCCGCCGGCGCGGACCGTGTTCTGACCATGGATTTGCACGCCTCTCAGATCCAGGGCTTCTTTGATATCCCCGTGGACAATCTGGCGGGTAACCCGATTTTTGTGGATTACTACGCCAAGAAGTTCGGCGCCAACTGCGAGAATATGATGGTGGTCTCCCCCGACGTGGGCAGCGTGGCCCGCGCCCGCGCCTTCGCTCAGAAGCTGCACATGAACCTGGCGATCGTGGATAAACGCCGCCAGAAGGCCAACAGCTGCGAGGTCATGAACGTCATCGGCGACGTGAGGGGCATGGACTGCATCATTTTCGACGACATGGTGGATACCGGCGGATCTCTGTGCAACGCCGCGCAGGCGCTGATCGATGTGGGCGGCGCCAAAAGCGTCCACGCCTGTGCCAGCCACGGCGTTCTCTCCGGTCCCGCCATTGACCGCATCAATAACAGCGTCATCTCGGAGCTGGCTCTGCTGGACACCATCGCACCCATCGACGCGAGCAAGTCTGAGAAGATCATGTACCTCCCCGTGGCCCCCATGTTCGCCGAGGCCATCGAGCGCATTTATCAGGAGGTCTCCATCTCCAAGCTGTTCCGTTAACCGGAATCGCCGCGAAACTGAATCGTCAGGGCGGGGAGAGGTTCTTCCCGCCTTGTACGTGTTGAATTTATGATGCGCATCTCCGGCATGACCATGATGGGAAAGGCTGTTCCGGCCGATTCCAAAACAAAAAGCGGGTCCCTGAAAAAGTACTGAATAAAGTTCTTTGCGTCCGCCGCGTTCTTTCGCGCGGGCGGATGAATACGAATTTAAAAGGAAATGAAACCATGCTGTTTGAAAACAAATCCTCCGGAGTGGACTGGCTTTTGGCGGGTCTTGGAAACCCCGGAGAGAAATATGCCAGGACCCGGCACAATATGGGCTTTCTCACGGTGGACCTGCTGGCGGAGAAGCAGGGGGTCAAGCTGAACAAGGTGAAATTCAAATCCGCATATAATATTCTGCGGTTCGGCGGCGCGCGGGTGCTGGTGATGAAGCCCCAGACCTTCATGAACCTCTCCGGCGAGGCCGTATACGAGGCGGCGCAGTTTTACAAGATTCCCGCCGACCATGTGCTGGTCATTTACGACGACGTATCCCTGCCTGTGGGAAAGGTGCGGGTGCGGCCCTCCGGCTCCGCCGGGGGACACAACGGCGTTAAAAACATCATCGCCCACTTGGGCACGGACCAGTTTCCCCGGATAAAAATCGGCATCGGCGATCCCGGCGGTACCGGAGAGGAACGGGACATGATCGATTGGGTCGTGGGCGTTCCCTCTCAGGCGGAGCGGAAGGTTTTGCTGGACACCTTTGCCCGCGCCATCGACGCGGCGGAGTGTATCATTGAAAACGGCGACTGCCAAAAAGCGATGAATTGCTTTAACTGAAGCTCTCGGACACCGTTTGAAAGCCCCAAGGATCGGGGTCACGCCGCGCGCGGCGTTAAAAGGAACATTTATGGAACAACTCCTGAAAAAACTGAATGAGCTCCCAGAACTCCGCGAGGCGGTTTCAAGCCTTGAAAACGGCAAAAGCCCCGTTGCGGTCTCCGGTCTCCAAATTGCTCACCGTGCCGCCGTCGGCGCGGCGATTGCCATGTCCATGGGCCGT
>JAEWYA010000061.1 GCA_023395775.1 Bacillota bacterium | reverse complement strand
CTGCGCACCTGCGCCTCCAGCCGGGCACGGCCATCATAGCAGCCCGACAGAGCGTCCAGCGCCTCCTCCAGCCGCCCGGTGCGAACCCCCACCTCCACCAGGCCCGTCACATAGGCGGGAAACGCGCCGGAATCCGCCATGGCCCTGGCCAGCGGCGTTCCCCCATCCACGGCTTCGGAGAGGAATTCCACCACCGAACGGTCACCGCCGACAGTCTGGTCCTCCAACATCAGATGGAGTCCGTCGTCCGCGCTGATGCCCGCGTGGAGCATCAGTGCCAATTCCATACACAGAGTGGATATCTGATCGTTGGAAAGTCTGTTCATCATTGAAGCCCCGTTTTCAAAAGATTGGTATGTCCCGCCGCAGCCCCATCCGCCTCTAAATGACAGAACAAGAAAAAATGGGCTTGCAGCATCTGCAAGCCCATTTTAACGTTTTTTAATTCATTAGTAAAGGTTTTTTAAGGCAAAATCGGATTAGTAGATATACTTGGCCGTATAGTGAGAGCCGTCGCCAATGTAGCTCATGATCTCCTTGCTCTGCTTTCCGCTGGAGGCAAAGGTGGGGTCCATCAGCTTCCAGGAAATGCCGTCAAAGTAAATCGCGCCGTTGACCCAGCCGGTCTCCTCGGAGTAGACGTTAATCCATGCGTGGTAGGCGGCGCCCGCATATCCCACCACCAGCTTGCAGGGAATATTCTGGCTGCGGAGCATTCCGGCCATCAGGGCGGCATAGTCAAAACAGATGCCCTTCTTTTGGGACAGCACCGTATCCAATACGGGGAGGTAGCCGCTCTTCACCGCGGCGGCCTTCTCCTTATCATAAGTGAGATTATTCACCACATAGTCATAGACCGCCTGCACCTGATCCAGCGTCTCAGTCTTTTTCCCTGTCAGCTCTTTGGCTTTGGCGACGGTCTTCGCGGCGTTGGAGTAATCCACATACTGGTTAGGCAGCAGGAACGGGGCAAACTCGTTTTTCAGCGACACGGGAAAGGTCACGGAGGTGACTGTGGCATATTTGGTGCCGGAGACATTCTGAAACACGGTGGCCTTATAGCTGCCGCTGCCGTCGGATAGGGAGAACACCGCCCACTTGCCCGCAGTCAGGTCGTACGTATAGGTGACGGCGCTGGGTCCGGTCACCTGCGCCTTCAGCTTCACAGTCGTGGAGCCGGTATATTTGACCATGATGTAGCCGTCGGCGGTATTGGAATAGTCGATCACCGCCTTGTCGGTTTTCTGCACCAGCGTTCCGGAGGCCTCCGGCGTAATGGACAGCGGCACCGCCGAGGGCGACGCTGCCAGCGCCGTCGCCTCATCCTCGATGCTCATCGTCTCCGTCGCCTCGCCGCTGGAGGCCGCAAAAGAGGAGTCGGACACGCTCTGCGCGCCGTGGCCCGCACCGCAGCCCGTCAGCAGAATCGCCGCCAGCAAAACCGCAGTTAACCTTTCGATTATGCATTTCATGATCGATCCCTCCCAACGCCCGACGGGTCGGTTAGCTCTTATATCTAATGCAATTTTAGCAGGGCCAGTCACAAAAGTAAAGTATTTTCCAGCCTTTTCATTCTATTTTTCAATAATTTGGTAACCTGGTAAAGGTAACAGTTGCAAAAAAAGCAACAGTGTGCTATATTTCACATATATTGGTACTAAAAAGTCTGTGAAGCTCTGTCTAGATTTGGGTTGGCAGGAGGTGTCCCGCGTGGAGGAGGAGTATCCGTCCATTCTAAAAATTCAAATGCTGGGAGGATTCTCACTGTTCTGGAACGGTCGGGAGATCACAGACAGTGACAATCGCTCCCGGAAGGTATGGCTGCTGCTGGCCTATATGATCTGCTGCCGAAGCCACTCCATTCCGCAAAACGAACTGTTTGGCCTTTTGTGGGGCGACGAGGGAACCACGAATCCCGTCAATGCCCTGAAGACCATGTTCCACCGGGTTCGCACCATGCTGGACGGACTGGGCAGCGGCGCGGGCCACACACTGATCGTCCGCCGTGAGGGAAGCTATACCTGGAACGAAGCGATCCCCATTTCTGTGGATGTAGAGGAGTTTGAGGCTCTGTGCCAATCCGCCGCAGCGCAGACGGATCAGCAGGTTCAGCTGAAGCTGTACCTGAACGCGCTGGAGCTGTATCGGGGTGATTTTCTACAGAAGCTGTCGTCCGAGCCCTGGATCGTTCCCCAGTGTACTTACTTCCATAATCTCTATCTGCGGACGCTCCGTTCCGTTCTGCCTCTGCTGCGGGAGCAGCAGCGCCAGTCCGAGATTGTGGCGCTGTGCAACCGGGCGATTCTTGTGGAACCTTACGACGAGAGCCTGTATCAGTTCCTGATGCGGGCACAGCTGGATTTGGAAGATCAGCAGGGCGTTATTAAGACTTACGAGGCCATGAGCGAACTGCTCTTCGCCAACTTTGGGATCATGCCCGCCGATGAGAGCAAGGCCATCTATCGGGAAGCCGTCCGCACCGTCAATGAGCGGTCCATGAATCTGGGGCTTTTGCGGGAGCAGCTGGAGGAAGCCAGCACCACCAGCGGCGCGCTGCTGTGTGATTATGACTTCTTCCGCATTGTCTATCAGGCGGAAGCCCGCGCCGTGGCCCGCAACGGAGACGCCGTTCACATCGCTCTGCTTTCCGCCGCCGGAGACGAATCAAAGCCGCTGTCCCGCCGCAGTCTGGATTGCTGTATGGACAATCTTCAGGACGTGATCGTCGGAAACCTCCGAAAGGGCGACGTGGTATCCCGGTGCAGCGTCTCTCAGTACATTTTGATGCTCCCCCAGGCCAATTACGAGAACAGCTGCATGGTCTGTGACCGGATCATCCGGGCCTTTGCACGGCAGTATCCCCACTCTCCCGCCACGCTGAGCTGCACGGTGCAGCCGCTGGTTCCCAACATCTGATTTTTGTAACAGCGCTTGCCACGTGCCAACTGCCGCAGGCAAGCATGGGTGTGCGGTGGCGAATAATTTTCCGCCGCGCAGAAAACGAGGTATTTTCGGGTTGCCGAAAATACCTCGTTTGACTTTACCTTGTCACAGCAGCGACACCAGCAGCCATACCAGAGCGCAGACTCCCGCGCCGGTCAGGGCCCACAGCACCGGGGACAGCTGGTTGATGCGCTTTTGCAGCCCCGCGCCGCCGGTGTATTCCTGCGCCACCCGGCGGGCTTCCTCCACCAGTTCCCGGGCAGAGACGCCCTCCCCCGCCGCGTCGTTGCGCACAATAAAGATCGCCTGCTCAAAATATTTTTTGTCCGGCGAGTCCACGACCACTACCCGCCGGGAAATTCCCTTGACCATCGCGTTCCACTCCTTTTCTCCGCTGATCCCGCAACCAGGGACCGCAAATTATCCAGACTCATTTTGACACTCCCAGGAAAAAATTATACCCTGCGGAGGAAAAGATTTTCGGTGTTTGACAGCTGCCCGTGCAAAAAAATTGGAGACCTGACCAGGCCTCCAATTTTTTCTGTTCATACTTTTTTTGTCTCCTTCGGCGGAAGATACAAAACCTGAACGCCGCAGTCGTCCGCAAGGCCGTTTTGCTTCTCCGCCTCCCGTAAAATCAGGTTTGCCAGCTGCTGAGGGTCCGTGCCGCTCCAGCCCACCAGCAGGTTTTGAAGCCACTCGTCGTGGCCGCTGTCGGCGGTACCGTCGCTGATGAGAACGGCGAAGGTCTCCGGCTC
>JAEWYA010000082.1 GCA_023395775.1 Bacillota bacterium | reverse complement strand
CTGGCTGAAAACGCCTATGACGGCGCGCCGCTTCACTTCATCGGACACTTGCAGCGCAACAAGGTCAGGCAGGTGGTAGGGAAGGCGGCGCTGATTCAGTCCGTGGGGTCCGCCCCGCTGCTGGACGAGATTGAAAAGCAGGCGGCAAAGCTGGGCATTATACAGGACATTTTGCTGGAGGTGAACGTGGGCGGAGAGGAGGCCAAGAGCGGCTTTGCCCCTTCGGAGGTGTTCGCTGCCGCCGCCCGCGCAAAGGAACGGACCCATATTCGTCTCCGGGGACTGATGACAGTGCCTCCCATCGAGACGGACCCTGGGGAAAATCTTACAAATTTTCAAAAAGTAAGCAGGCTTTATGTTGACATAAACCAAAAACTGTATGATAATAAATTCGATACATTGTCGATGGGGATGAGCGGCGACTATCCCGACGCCATCCGTGCCGGAGCCACCATGGTCCGTGTGGGAACGGCCATTTTCGGACACCGGGCGTACCCCGCCGCAAATCAGGAGGGAACAGTATGAGCCTTTTGGATGAACTGAAAAAGTGGACCCACCCCTATGAGGATGAGGACGAGGAATACGACGATTTTGAAGAGCCCGCCCGGAAGGACAGCTTGTTTGACGACCGCAAACCCTCCCGTGCGGAGGACCGCCACAACAAGGTGGTGAACATCCACGCCACCACCCAGCTGAAGGTCGTTCTGGTGAAGCCGGAGCGGTTTGAAAATGCCTCTGAGATTGCAGATCACTTGAAGGACAAGCGGACCGTGGTGCTGAATCTGGAGTCCACCAACAAGGATGTGGCCCGGCGGCTGATCGACTTTTTGTCCGGTGTTGCCTATGCCGGAGAGGGCAAGATCAAAAAGGTTGCCGCTAATACGTACATTATTACGCCCTACCACGTGGATATCGAGGGCGATCTGATCGACGAGTTGGAAAACAACGGCCTCTATTTCTAAGGCCGCCCGGCATACACCGGGAGAGAAACTTTTTTGAAACCGGCGTCCCCCGTGGACGCGGAGGGGGTATTTGCATTGCTGACACCGCAGGAGGTCTCCGGACACGCGTTCACAAAGGCCGTCATGGGCGGCTATAACATGGCCATGGTAGACGAGTTTCTGGACGAGCTGACCGACGATTATACCGCGCTCTATAAGGAAAACGCAGCGTTGAAGGCGAAGATGAAGGTCCTGGTGGAAAAGGTGGAGGACTACCGCGCCACCGAGGATTCCATGAGGGCCACGCTTCTGACCGCCCAGAAGATGGCGGATTCCATTGTCCGGGAGGCGGAGGCCAAGCGGGACCAGCTGCTGCGCGACGCGGAAGTCCAGGCTCAGGAGAAGATCGGCGCCCTGCGTCGGGAAGCGGAGGAGGCGCAGGACCGTCTGCGCATGGGTCAGCGGGAGATGGCGTCCTTTGCGGAAAAGGTGCGCGCTGTCTGCCAGCAGGAGATACAGTTTTTGGACCAGCTCCCTCAGGCACCCGTGGACGCCCCGGCAGCGCCGGAACCGGGTGTCCCCGCCAAGGAGATTGAGACCAAGATACTGAATTCCTTCCGGCAGGAGGCCCCCGCCGCGGTGGCAGCGTTCGCCCCTGAGTCCGGCCCGGTCCAGACTGTGGAAGTTCAGCCTGGGGCGGTCCAGCCCGCTCCAGAGAGCTCTCCGCGGCAGGAGAAACAACCCTCCCAGCCCCCGGCTGAATCCGAACACAGCGATGAATTTCCCTATCCGGAGGGAAATCCCTTTGTCCCTATGGCGGACGAGCCCACCCGAAAGATTGAGCTGGACGAGCTGAAATTCGGGCGAAACTACAATCGGCCCAACGAAAGCCGCTGAGAGGAAAATCCCACGGCGTTAAGAAGACGGTCAAAAAGCCCCGGCATTTTTTGACCGTCTGGAGCGGCCCGGCAGGGCCGCTTTTTTTACTCTCCGTGTCTGCGGAAGGGAGGAATCTCCATGAACCGGAACGACCCGCCCATCGTGGCGTTTCTATACGATTTTGACAAGACCCTCTGCACCACCGATATGCAGGATTACGCCTTTATCCCCAGCCTCGGCATGACCCCGGCGGAGTTCTGGGCGGAGGCCAACGGCTTCGGACGGGAAAACCGCATCGACGGCATTTTGGCCTATATGTACACCATGCTCCGGGAAGCGGAGCGGAAAAACCTGCCCTTTACCCGGACGGACTTGGTGGAAAAGGGCAGGGGGATTGTGCTGTTTCCCGGCGTACGGGATTGGTTTGCCCGGGTGAACGCCTATGGCAGGGAGCAGGGCGTTCAGGTGGAGCACTATGTGATCTCCTCCGGCCTGCGGGAGATCATCGAGGGCAGCGCCATCAGCCGTGAGTTTCAGGAGATCTACGCCAGCGAGTTTTATTATGACGAGACGGGAAAGCCTGTCTGGCCGAAGTTGGCGGTCAATTTTACCGCCAAGACTCAGTTCGTCTACCGCATCAACAAGGGCGTTTTGGATGTTTCCAACGACCGGGACCTGAATGCCTCCATGCCGGACGACAGCAAAAGGGTCCCCTTTACCAACATGATTTACATGGGGGACGGCCTTTCGGACGTGCCTTGTATGAAGATGATGCGAGCCTATGGCGGACAGGCCATTGCCGTGTATCAGGAGTCCAATCGCGCCGGAGTGGAGGACCTGCTGGCCAAGGGCCGGGTGGACTTTATCTTTCCGGCGGATTACTCCCAGGGAACGGCGTTGGACGAGACGGTGAAGAACATTCTTCGCCGCATGGCCATCACGGATCGGCTGACAGAGGAAAACGCGCAGCAGCTGCATGCGATTGGATGCAGTGAGCTGCCAAATCAGGCATGTTTGTTTTAAGAAATTATCCGGATTTGCTTTACACGCTGTATAGTTTCTGGTAAACTATACAGCGTGTAATTTTGCGAATCAACGCGAAGGAGAGAGAAAAATGAATACGGAATTTTCAAGGACGCTGTCCCTCCTGCGGCAGGAACGAGGCGTCTCCCAGCGGACGGCGGCGGGGGATCTGGGCATCTCCCAGGCGCTGCTGAGTCACTATGAAAACGGCATTCGGGAGCCGGGACTGGCGTTTGTAGTCCGGGCCTGCGAATACTATCACGTGTCGGCGGATTTTATCCTAGGTCGGACCCTATCCCGCGAGGGGGGCGCGCTGACCGACGACGACATTCTGAATATGGCGGATCAGGGAAATATTCTGAGGGGCAGCGTGCTGGCAACGCTCCAGTCCAAGCTGATTTCCGGCGCGGTGAGCGTCCTGTTTGATCTTTTGGGAAAGCTGAACGACAAGGCCGCCGTCAACGAGGCGGCCCAAATGCTCAATGGGGCGATCTACATTTTGTTTCGCCGTCTGCATCGGGCCAGCGGCGGAAACGAGGCCATGTTCTCCGCTCCGGCGGAGCTGGTGTCCATGGGGCTTCCCGCCGCCGAGATGAAGCTGGCGGAGGCCCGGTACGTCCGTGTGCTGGAAACTCTGCGGGCACAGGGAAATCCATTCCCCGAAATCACCGGCGAGACACTGGGTAAAAACTATCCCGGCAGCGGCCAGTGCATCACCCAGGTGCTTCACAGCGCGGACGCAAAGACCGCGGGCCTTATGAAAGAGTGAGGCGATGGGGTTTCAGTCTCTGGCATTTCTGCTGTTTTTGACGCTGACGGCGGTCCTCTGTCCCCTGGCGAAAAGCCGCCGCACCGGGGCCGTGCTGCTGGTATTTGCCTCCGCGGTATTTTACCTGTGGGGGTTGGGAGAGCATGCCCGGGAGGGCTTCAGCGTTCTGCTGGTGGGTGAGTGCCTTACCTTTGGAGCCGCGCGGTACTGGCTTTCCGGGCAAAGGGAATCCCGGCGGCGGACGGCGCTGGCTTTGGCGGCGGCGTGGCACATCGCGGTGCTGCTGGCATTTAAGTATCTGGGCTTTTTTACCGGCGGGGCCATTTTTCTAGGGTGGGCGCCGCTGGGCCTGAGCTTTTTTACCTTTCAGCAGCTCTGGTTTTTAAAGGAGGTCTGGACGGGGGAACTGTCCACGGCGGCGCTGGAGCGGATCGACGGGGATACCTTCACGCTGTTCTGCTTGTTTTTCCCTACGGTGTCCTCCGGCCCCATTCTGCGCCCCGGCGCGTTTTTTCCGCAGGCGAGGGGTGAGAAGTTCCTGCGCCCCGACTGGGACGACCGGGCGGCGGGACTGTATGCCGTTGCCTTCGGTATGGCGAAAAAGGTACTGCTGGCGGACTCTCTGGGCGTGGTGGTGAACAATGGATACCGGCATTTGGACCAGCTTACCGCCCCGGCGGCATGGCTGGTGATTCTGGGTTATACGATGCAATTGTACTTTGATTTTTCCGGCTACTGCGACATTGCGTCGGGCGCTGCCCGTCTTTTGGGCATCCGCCTCCCGGTCAACTTTGATTCGCCTTATCGGTCGCTGAGCGTGGGGGAGTTCTGGAAGCGGTGGCACATCACACTGACCACATTTCTGCGGGAGTGCCTGTACTTTCCGCTGGGAGGCAGCAGAGGGGGCCGGGTTCGGACGTACCGGAACATCCTGTTGGTGTTCCTCATCAGCGGCTTTTGGCACGGCGCGGGCTGGACGTTTCTTGTGTGGGGACTGCTCCACGGCCTTGTGCAGGCGGGAGAGCGGGCCGCGGGAACGCGGCTGACCCGTTTGCCTGCCGCGCTCCGCTGGGCGGGGACGTTTCTGTTTGTCAACCTGGCGTGGGTGTTTTTCCGGTCGCCGTCTCTGACGGCGGCGGGGACGGTTCTGCGGGCGGCGTTTACCGGCGGTAGGGGCCTTCCCACCTGGTTGATGGAGGGACTGCTTCCTTCGGAGGTCGAGGCTTTGAACGTGCTGGTCCTCGATGGAAGGGCGGGCCTTTTGCTGCTGGCGGCGGTGTACCTGATCGCGCTGGCTGCCGCCCTGAAGCCGGGAAATACGATTCACCGGATGGATACCTTCCGGCCGACCTTCGGGCGGTGTGCGGTGTGCTGCGTGCTGCTGGCCTGGGCGACGCTGTCATTTTCCGGAGTTGCCACGTTTATCTATGCAAATTTCTGAGGAGGGCGCTTTGAACAAGACGAAAAAACGCTGGGCTGTGGGGCTTTTGGCGGGCTTTCTGGCAATTTTGTCCCTGTGTGCCGGGACGGTGCGGGTGATCGACCCGTTTTTCCACTACCGGGACCCGGACCCGGACGGGGAGGTCTGGTTTGACGAACGGTATCAAAACGCCGGGCTGCTCCGCAGCCAGAGCTATGAGACGGTGCTGATGGGAACGTCGCTGGCGGCCAATTACCGTCCCTTTTGGTTCGACGTGTTTTATGATACCTCCACCGTGAAGGTGACCTTTCCCAACGGCGGGTTCCACGAATTTACCCAGGCGCTGGACTACGCCTTTGAAGAGCAGGATGTAAAACGGGTAATCTTCGGTCTGGACCCCAACATTTTGGCCCGGCCCACGGCGGACGCGCCGGACCAGCTGCCGGATTACCTTTACGACGACAACCCGTGGAACGACAGGCGGTATCTGCTCAGCAAGGACGTGCTGATCCGTTCAGCCTACTCCGTCTGGAAAAAAGCACGGGGACAGACGCAGGCGCTGCAGGACGCCTTTTTGTGGGACGGAACGATTTATTTCAGCAAGGAACTGGCCCTGGCGGGTTACCAGCGGCCTGAGATTGCGGCAAAGCCGTTGCCTGAGGACGCGTTTTTGGACGCTTGCGACGAAAATCTTTCGACGGTGAAAGGCTGGGTCGAAGGGCACCCGGACACGCAGTTTATTTTCTTCCTTTCGCCGTACAGCATTCTCTATTGGGATAAAATGCAGCGTTTGGGGGAGACGGACGCCATGTTCGCCTTGCTGCGCCGCACGGCGGAGGAGCTGCTGCCCTATGAGAATGTAGAACTGCAGTGCTTCTTGACGGATACGGATGTCATTACCGACCTTAACAATTATGCCGACCACATTCACGTGGCCGGACGGGTGACCTACGCCATGGCTCAGGCCATGCCCGGCGGAGAGTATCGTCTGACGGAAGAGAATTACCGGCAAAGGCTGGACGCGCTGCATAAGTTTGTGGTAAACTACGACTACGAAAAAATTTTTAAATAGGAAACCCGCGGGGCGGGTCCCTTGTGAATTTGCCAGGGAGGTTTTTTATATATGACCGATCAAGCCCATATCCGCAACTTTTCCATCATCGCCCATATCGACCACGGCAAATCCACGCTGGCCGACCGTCTGCTTGAAAAATGCGAGGCCGTCTCCGCCCGAGAGATGGAGAGCCAGATTCTGGACAACATGGATCTGGAACGGGAGCGGGGCATCACCATCAAGGCCCGCGCCGTCAAGATGAATTATAACGCCGCCGACGGCGAGGTCTATGAGCTGAACCTCATTGACACTCCGGGCCATGTGGACTTCAATTACGAGGTTTCCCGTTCTCTCGCCGCCTGCGAGGGGGCGGTGCTGGTAGTGGACGCCACCCAGGGCGTGGAGGCTCAGACACTGGCCAACACCTATCTCGCTATGGAGCACGACCTGGAAATTTTACCCGTGTTCAACAAAATCGACTTGCCCGCCGCCGACCCGCAGAAGGCAAAGCACGAGGTGGAGGACATCATCGGCTTGCCGGCCATGGATGCGCCGGAGATTTCAGCGAAAATGGGAATCAACATTGACGCGGTTCTGGAGGGCGTGGTGAAGAACATCCCCGCTCCCAAGGGCGACCGGACCGCGCCGCTGAAGGCCCTGATCTTTGACAGCCAATACGACGCGTATCGCGGCGTGATTGTCTATCTGCGGCTAATGGACGGAGCCATCCGGCCAGGAATGCAAGTAAAGCTGATGGCCTCCGGCGCGGTGTACGGCGTGGTGGAATGCGGACACCTGCTGCCGCTGGGTCTTGAGCCCTGCCAGGAGCTGGAGGCCGGCGAGGTGGGCTACTTCACCGCCAGTATCAAAAATGTGCAGGATACCCGGGTGGGAGACACCGTCACCGGTGCGGAAAGGCCGGCGGCGGAGCCGCTGCCCGGCTACCGTCCCGCCCAGGCCATGGTCTACTGCGGCATTTACACGGAGGACGGGTCCAAGTACCCCGATCTGCGGGATGCGCTGGAAAAGCTCCAATTGAACGACGCGTCTCTCTCCTTTGAGCCGGAGTCCTCCGCCGCGCTGGGCTTTGGCTTCCGCTGCGGCTTTTTGGGGATGCTCCACATGGAGGTCATCCAGGAGCGGCTGGAGCGGGAATTTGACCTGGATCTTGTGACCACGCTCCCCTCCGTCATCTACCACGTCACCAAGACGGACGGGAAAGTGGTGACCGTGGACAACCCCCACAACTACCCAGACCCGGCGTCCATCGAGCACGCGGAGGAGCCGTATGTGAAGGTCTCCATTATCAGCCCCAACGAGTATGTGGGGAACATTATGCCCATGTGCCAGAACCGCCGGGGTGAATTCAAGGACATGCAGTATCTGGACACGAATCTGGTGGAGCTGCACTACCAGATGCCGCTCAATGAGATTATCTATGATTTTTTTGACACCCTCAAGGCCAACACCAAAGGCTATGCCTCGCTGGACTATGAGCTGTCGGGCTACCGGCCCAGCGAACTGGTAAAGGTGGATCTGCTGCTCAACGGCGATCAGGTGGACGCTCTCTCGTTTATCGCCCACAGGGACAAGGCGTATCCCCGTGCCCGGCGGCTTTGCGAAAAGCTGAAGGACAACATTCCCCGCCAGCTTTTTGAAATTCCCATTCAGGCGGCCATCGGCGGCCGCGTCATTGCCCGGGAGACCGTCAAGGCCATGCGCAAGGACGTACTGGCCAAGTGCTACGGTGGCGACATTACCCGCAAAAAGAAGCTGTTGGAAAAGCAAAAGGAGGGCAAGAAGAAGATGCGCTCTCTGGGAACCGTCCAGGTGCCGACGGAGGCGTTCCTCGCCGTTCTCAAGCTGGACGAGGACGAATGAGCTTCTTTTGCTCCCTGACCTGTAATCAAGGCCTGTTTGTAAGGATTCTTACAAACAGGCCTTGATTGTTTTACAGGAAGAGGAACCAGACGCCGTTCAACGCCTTCATCCACTGCTCGCTATTTGGTTTCCCGCATGAGGTTGAAGGTCTGCACCAGATCCAGCGCGCCATAGCCCCACTGCGTATTCGGGTACAACAGTGTGGGACTTCGGCTGCATCCGCGGATCAGATAAGCGCGGATCTGATAGGTGCTCATTCCTATGTCGTTTCCCTGCACGATGCCCCATTGCAGCATCAGCGCGCAGGCGCCCGCTGTAATAGCCACGGCCGCGCTGGTGCCGCTCATGGTTCCGTAGCCTGTGGGGAAAATTCCTCCAACGTTGACGCCCGGGGCGGCCAGATCAGGCGCCATCAGATCGTTTCGTGTCGGTCCCCACGATGAGTTGGGGTACAGGCTGTCATCGGCAATGTTGTATGCGCCGCAGCTGATCACGCCGATGGCTGTGGACGGGACGGTCACCGTATAATTGGGGATCGCCGCGAGAAAATCCACACCGGGAGAGGCTAAGCCGGTAAGGGGAAGCCAGGCGTGGAAGGTGCCGTCCAGAATCAGGTCGCCGTATACGGTAATGGTCCAGATGCCCGGTGTGGCGTTGGTTACCCGGACGACCGTCACCTGACCGCCGCTCCCCTCAAGCGGAAAGTAATAGACGACCCGGATGGCGGCCTGTTCAAAAACAAGATTGTTGGTGGTGATACTGCCGGATTTCGGGGGGAGTCTGGCAGTCAGCTCACCGGTCGGAGAGCGGATGGAGACGGAGAGCCTATCCGAGACGGAGCTCCAGATTGCCGCGTAAACAACCGACGATTCGTTGACGACGGAGACGTCGATGTTCCGGGATTGACCTTTGGCTGCAATTTTTCCCTGCGTATGGTGTCTCGCCTGACTTTCGTTTCCCGCCGCGATGCACAGGCAAACTCCGCCCAGATTGGAGACTCCGCTCAGATACTCCTCGAAATTGCTGAACCCGTCGTGACTCCCGAGGTTCGTACCGATTCCAAGACATATGACCACGGGCCGGTTCAGTTCCCTTGCCTTCCTGAGAATATATTCCACACCGATCATGACGGCGGTGGATCCGAACACATTTTGCTGTGACTCCGGCACGGCAAAAAGATCCAGATAGAAAGGCCGCGCCTTTTTCAGCTTTACCACGATCAGCTCGGCGTCCGGCGCGGCCCCGAGGAAGCTGTCGGTTTCGCGGCCCGCCGCCACGGAAGCGAGGAAGGTGCCGTGTCCGTCGGTGTCTCGCTGCGGGACGATTTCGTAGGGGTTTTCCGCCTTCAGAGCCTGATTGATCTGTTCATTTGTATACTCGGTGCCGATAAAAAAGCCCTTTGGCGCCAAGCCGGGAATCGA
>JAEWYA010000180.1 GCA_023395775.1 Bacillota bacterium | reverse complement strand
GCGATTGTTTTCTTTCAGAAGCATGCCGACTGGCTGTTTGAAATCCGCCAGACTATTTTGCCCATTGCTGTATTTGTACATACCCTTCTCTCCATGTGCAAGCTTTTGTCCATATCTGGCCCTTTTTTCTTACACATATTATATCATAAATGGGCATCAAAGTCTTGTGCTGCAAGAAGTTTTCAATTATTCAGTGGGCATTATATAGGTTCCACCGAACATTCCTCCTTACAGCGCCGCGTACTCCCGGTACTTTTCTATATGGGCGTCGATCCGACTCCTCTCCTCCCCGGTGATCGGCTCCGTGGGCCGCAACACGCGCTCGGAGCAAAAGCCCATGCGGCTCATCGCATATTTGGTGGAGGAGGTCTGGCTCTTAGCCATGCCGTACAGCTTCGAGATTTCGTCCAGGAGTCTGCCCCATTTCATGCACTCTTCAATATTGCCGGCTTTCCCGCTCTCGTATAATTTGATATGCACCGTCGGAAACAGCGGGGCAAGAGACGGGACAAAGCCGTCGGCGCCCATCAGCATGCTGGGTACGGCCAGGCTGGTGGTCCCCTGGAACACCAGGAAGCCGGTCCCTTTGAAATACTGAAGCAGCTTGGTGAAATTCGGATAATTGCCGGAGGAATCCTTGATGCCGATAACCTTGTCAATCCGGCTGATTTTGAAAATGGTATCCGGTGTCAGATTTAAGCCGGTAAACATGGGGATATTGTAAATCATCAGGTTGCAGGAGGTATGGCGGCTGATCTCCTCGAAGTGGCGCACCGTTTCATCCTGCGTGGCATGGCGGGCGTAAAAAACGGAGGTGACGACGGCCGTCTCACCGCCCATATCCTCAAAGCGCCTGATATTTTCAATCACACGCTCCGTACTGGTGTCCATGCAGCCAGCCATGACGGGAACCCGCCCGCGGCACTCGTCCACGGCGATTTTAATTGCCCGGTCGCGCTCGGACTGGGTCAGACTCATGCACTCCCCGTTGGACCCGCAGACAAAAATTCCGTGAATCCCGTTTTCAATGCAATGGTCGATCAGCTTGCGCAGTGCCTCTTCGTCCACATGCTCGTTTTCGTCAACAGGCGTAATAATCGGGGGGACTACGCCAAGAATTTTCTTTTCCATCGCCATGATCCTTCCTCTTTTTCTTATCTTCATAACTGCCGCGGTATCTGTGCCGCTTTTTTTAGATTACTCTGATCCGGCCTGAATGTCTTGTAAAAAAACTAATTGCTATTTGCACAATTCTCGTATTTTAAATTAAAATTATTTATATTTTTTTGCTTGATTTTCCGAGAAATGTTATACTGTCCTGGAGGTGATACCCATGCTTCCGGATGTGACCGTACACCGCGTTGTCCGGGATATGAAAAAGCCCGGACAGTATATTGATAAGCACCGCCATGCCTTTTACCATTTCATCTATGGAATCTCTGGAAACGCCCATGTTACCGTGGGGAAAGCGGCGTATTCACTGAAGACAGGGACGCTAATCATGGTCCCTCCGAAAGCAGACCATGCAGTGTACAGTCTGGACAACTCCAGCAGCCTGAGCATCAAATTCACCTGTGACGCGCGTCTGAAACATCAGATCGAGCAGTTCCCGATCTGTGTTCCGCATTTGGACGTATTTCAGGACAAGCTGATCAAGAGCCTTTTTGAAGAGGCTGTCAACCAGCTTCCGGGCTTTGACGAGCTGGTCGGCCTTCGTCTGTGTGAGTTTCTCGTGCTGCTGCAGCGGAGCATGACCGGGCAAAATTCCGCCCGCGTCGCGCCGCCTCTTCCGACCAATGCCAAGAGCAAACGAATTCAGAGGGGACTGGACTACATTGAGAGCAATCTGGAAGAACCCATTGTGGTTTCAAAAGTCGCGGCCGTGTGCGGATATCATAAGAACTACTTTTCCGAGGTATTTCATCGGGAGCTGGGATATGCTCCCAACGAATACATTCGCCTGCGCAAAGTCGAACGGTCCAGGGAGCTGATGCTGTATACCGATCTCAATATCACGCAGATTGCTGAGAGGTTGGGCTTTGAGAGCATCCATTATTTCAGCCGCGTTTTCAAAGAGATCACCGGTATGCCGCCCAGCGAATACCTGAACCGCGTCCGGAGGGAGCAGGGAATCAATGTGGTCCACAACTCCAACACGCCGCCGGGTGAATTTGAGATCCCCTTAAAGGACGGCGCTCCGGAAGCAGACGGCGGAAGCGAGGAGGGGTCGTTTTGACAGAGACTTTGGAAAGCATATCCCGGATGTATGAAAAACCGTTTGAGCCGGATATGGAGGCATTCTGCCTCGGCATGAGGGCACTGAACTGTAAAATCGTCGTTCTGGACGATGACCCCACCGGAATTCAGACGGTTCATCATGTATCCGTCTATACCGATTGGAGCGCCGAGAGCATCCGCGCCGGCTTTGCCCAGCCCCGGACGATGTTTTTTATCCTGACCAATTCCCGAAGCATGAGCGAGGAGGGGACTGCCCGTGTCCATGCGGAAATCGCGCAGAGGCTTGCCGTCATCTCCCACGAATGCGGAAAGCAGTTCCTTCTGATTTCTCGCGGGGACTCAACGCTGCGCGGCCATTACCCGCTTGAGACGCAGACCCTTCGGGAGAATCTGGAGGCCGCAGGCTTGGGCCCGTTTGACGGGGAAGTCCTCTGCCCCTTTTTCCCGGAGAGCGGACGCTATACCGCGGGCGGTATTCATTATGTCCAGTCTGACGGCTTTCTGATTCCCGCCGCCGAAACGGAATTTGCAAGAGACGCTACGTTTGGCTATCACAATTCCGACTTATCCAAATGGGTGGAGGAAAAAACCCAGGGGCGGTATCCGGCGGACGAGCAGATCGTCCTTCCATTGGAGCTTTTGCGAAGCGGCGATGTTGAATCAGCGGCGAAGCTGCTGATTCGGGCAGAACATTTCCGAAAGATCATTGTCAACGCGCTTGACTACGCAGATCTTCGGGTTTTTGCGTTGGCCCTGAGCGAAGCGATGCGGCACGGGAAGCACTTTTTGTTTCGGACGGCGGCAGCGCTTCCCAAAGTCCTTGGCTGTGTCCGCGACCAACCGCTGCTGGAGCCGGGGGAACTGAGCGATTTGAAGACTCAGACGGGCGGGCTGGTTCTGGTGGGGTCCCATGTGAATAAGACGACGGAGCAGATGGAACGGCTGCTTGAGCTTCCGGGAACCGTTGCGGTCCCCTTCCATTCGGAAAACGTTTTGAGCGCCGCCCAGTTTCAGGTGGAGCGCGTGCGGGTGCAGGGGGAGATTGAACGCCAGCTGTCGCTAAGGAAGACCGCTGTGGTCTACACAGGCCGGAAACTGCTCCTGCCGTCCGACGGAGACCCGCGGGCCGCGCTCAGTCTTTCGGTGCAGATCTCCAAAGCGATGACCGGATTTGTGTCCGGTCTAACTCTGCGGCCCCGCTTTATGATTGCCAAGGGTGGCATAACGTCCAGCGAAATCGGGGTCCACGGGCTGAACGTCCGGTGTGCGGAGGTACAGGGGCAGGTCCTGCCCGGAATCCCGGTATGGAAAATCGGGCCGGAATCCCGGTTTCCCGGGCTGTCATACATTATCTTCCCCGGAAACGTGGGCCGAAGAGACAGCCTGTATGAGATTGTAAAAATGCTTCAGGATTACAGTAAGGAGTGAAAAGACAATGGAAATTACAGAAAGGGAACACATTGCAAAAGAGGTCCTGCCCGGCCGGGCGCTGCAGCGCGCGATTGGCGAGAACAGCAAATTTCCCAGCGGGTTTATGACGGTGGGCTACGCGACGTATGACGTGTCCAGCGGCTTGATGGAGCCGCATCACCACGCTGAAGAAACCGTGGTCATCTTTGATGTGAAGGACGGCTACGTTGGCTGGGGCCCGGATCAGGGGCACATGACACAGTGGGTAAAACTTAAAAAGGGCATGGTCCTGCATATTCCGGAAAACGAATGGCACGTTTTCACCTACGAACCCGGCGGATTTGTGGATATTATTTTTATCTACGGGACAGCCCGGAACATTCGCCCGGAGGACAATCCCGGCAGCAAAGAGAGCCGGTAATACCCACAGCCCCACCATAGCGGCAAAGGGCGCCGCCTTCGCGGGCGTATAGGTCACCGTTTTCAGGATTTCCTTCGTATCCATTCCGGCGGCAGAATAACGCATATCGCGTGGATCAGGAAAAAGCCCGGACGGATGTAGGAGTTGATCCGAACGACGTGGGAAACTGGATCGTGGCGTGGTGGAAATAGTGGATACGGAAAGCCTGGTGCCGCGGGATCATATGCTTCGCAAGATTGATGCGGCGGTGGACTGAGAGCGGCTGTATGAGATGGTGGAGCCGCTTTACAGTGAGGATAACGGGCGGCCCGGCGTGGACCCCGTGGTGCTGGAGAAGATGGCCCTCATCCAGCATCTGTACCGGTTGCCCTCCCTGCGCCGGACGGCGGAGGAGGTCTACCTGAACGCCGCCTACCGCTGGTTTTTGGGCTACACGCTTCAGGAGGAGACGCCGCACTTTTCCACGGCGAGCTTTAATTTCCGTCGCCGCTTCACGGAAGGCACGGTCAACCAAATCTTTGCGTGCATTTTGGAAGAAGTCGCCCAAGTGGGGTATCTCTCGCTCAAAGCCGTGTTCATTGATGGTACCCACATCAAGGCTAGTGCCAATACGAAAAAGCAGGTGAAGGCGGTTATCCCGGAAACCTCCAAACGCTATGCGAAGGAACTGATGGACGAGGTGAACGCCGATCGGGAGACCCATGGGAAGACATCTTTTGGAGATGACAGGGAGCCGCCTGCGTCGGCGGAAAAGTGCCGGGACAACACCTTCAGAAAGAAAATGGCCCGATGAAAAAGAAACACGCGATGCGTTACACGCAGTACCCAGGCCTCGCCCAGGTGACCAACTGGGTGAAGCTTAAGTTTGCTGCCATGAATCTGAAAAAGCTGGCAAAGTGGAAGTGGAGGTCTTCTTTGTCTCTCCACACATTCCTGATTTTTGAGTTGAAATACACCAAGGACCCGGTCCGCCCTGTAGCGTAAACCGGGTTCTTCGACAGACTGAGCGCCATATCCCCGAAAAGGGATATGGCGCTTTTTTTGATTCAAAAAGGAATATTCTCGCCTTACAGATACTGTTTAAAGCCCTGGAAAAGATCACGCTGCTCTTTAAGGTTGGCAATGGTATCGGCGACATTCAGAAGGAGCGGATTTTGCAGGCTGTATTCGTTGGTCATCTTTTTCCAGTCGTCCGTGCCACCGACTGCCAGAACTGCGGCGTTCATGGCCTCAACGATATTGGAAGGAGTCCCCTTGGGAGCCAGCAGAACATACTCGGTGTCGATCTTCAGCTCAGGAACATAGGTGCTGGCGGTCTCCTGGTCGGGCATCAGATCGGGTGCCTTACTCAGGCAGGTGCACAGGGACTTGAGTTGGCCGTTGGTGATGTAATCCGCAGCGGTGGAATACGGAAGAGAAGTGGCATCCACTTCGCCGCCCAACAGTGCGGTCAGGCGGCTGGCGCCGTCGCCGGACTCGACAATGTTGAACTGCGCGCCGCCCAAATTCTGCAGAACGCAGGATTCGATGTACACGCCGCCGCCGGTGGAGATGCCGAACTTGATGGTGTTGGGAGCGGCTTTCGTAGCATCAATCAGCTCCTGAAGATTGTTGTAGGGAGCATCGGCCGGAACTACGATGTTCTCGCCGGACTGCATGCCGTAGACCGCAACGGGTTCAAAGGCGTCGTATCCAAAGTCTACCATATCTGTAGCTTCGTTGCCGTTCAGCGCGGCGGTATTGGTTGCAATAAAGGTATAACCGTCCTTATCGCCGTCCTTGTACTGGGTCATGCACGTGGCACCGTTGGAGCCGTCCACATTGGTGACAACTACGGAAACACCCAGTTGCTTTTCCAGCGCGGTGGCCAACTCACGGGCCATGTAATCGGTATCACCGCCGGCCTTATGTGTGCAATAGATGTTGATGTTCTTCTTCGGCCAGTCCAGGGTGGAGGCGGCAGCAGAAGCGGCTCCGCTTCCGGAAGCTGCCGTAGAGGAAGCTGTGCCGTTGCCTCCGCAGGCAGCCAGGGATAGGATCATCGTCGCTGCAAAGAGAGTGGAGAGAATTCTTTTCATAACAATTTCCTTTCTGATTTGTATTTATCCATGTCGCCATTATTTTGAGGCCGTAGTATCTCCCAAAGTCTGATTCTGCTTGGAATAAGCCCGGAGAGAAAGGATTACGACCACAATGGTGGCGGCCATGAGTACCAGGAAGATGGGGTGCGAAAAGAGAGAATCCGTTTGAATCAGCTGCGAGGATTTGCGGATATTTGTTTCAAACAGAGGGCCAAGAATAAAACCGAGGATCATAGGAATCGTCGGTATTTTTGCCTTGATCATGAGATAGGCCATCAGACCAAACAGAGGCACGCCGAAGGCGTCGAACACCTGGTTGGCATCTCCGATGGCGCCGATGCAGCACATTACCACCACGATGGGCAGCAAATAGTTTTTTGGAACCTTCAGCACTGAGATAAAGGCCCGCATACCGAAGAGCATGAAGATCATCATCATAAATGAGGCAATTGCCATGACGAAGAAAATGCTGTAGACCACCTCGCCGCTCTTCTGATAGATCAGGGGACCGGGGGAGATTGAGTGTACCTGCAGGCCGCCCAGCAGCATGGCTGTGCAGGCGTCTCCGGGAATGCCCAAAGCCAGCAGGGGAATCATGGCGCCGCCGATGGTGGCGTTGTTGGCCGACTCGCTGGCCACCACGCCGTCGATGATGCCGGTACCGAATCTTTCCGGGTACTTGGACATATTCTTCGCCACCGTATACGACAGCACGCAGGATACGCCGCCGCCGATACCGGGCAGAATGCCGATGCCAATGCCGATAAGCGCAGAGCGTATGGCATTGGGAATCTGCGTGACAAACTCTTTGAGAGTGATGCCGCCGCCCCGCATCTTGACCTTCTCGTTGATGATCATGTTCTCGGGATGGCGTACCTCTTCGGCATAGGCCATGACCTCGGAAATGGCGAACAAGCCGATCAGGAGAACCAGAAGCTTGAGGCCGTTGTTCAGGTGGAAGTTATCAAAGGTAAACCGCGGGCGGCTGTCGATGGGCGAGAGGCCCACTGTGGCCAGCAGCGTGCCGCCCACGGCGCTGATGAGGCCTTTGACCATATCCTTGCCCGTCAGGGCGATGACCATGCTCAAGGAGAAGATGGACAGGGCGCAGTACTCAAAGGAACCGAACTTCAGGGCGAAGCTGCAGAGCGCCGGAGAGAGCAAAATCAACAGAGCCAGACCCAGCAGAGTGCCAAACCAGGAAAAAATGACGCCTGTGCTCAATGCTTTGGCAGCCTGGCCTCTATCCGCCAGGGGCTTTCCATCAAAGCAGGTAGCCACGGAGGAGGGAGTTCCCGGAATGTTGAGGAGGATTGCGGAGATCAGTCCGCCGGATATGCCGCCGATGTAGAGAGCCATCAGAAGGTTTATGCCCTGAATGTCCGTCATGGAATATGTAACGGGCAGGAACATGACGATGGCCATGGTGGCGGTCAGGCCAGGAATTGCACCAAAAATGATGCCGATCACAACACCAATGGCAACCAGCAGCAGCAAATACGGATGCAGGACAGCCTGCAAAGCTTGTAAAATCATAGTCTTTCTCCCTCCTTAGAAGCCCAGAATGCCCACCGGGAGCAGAACGTTGAGCAATTTGCTGAACACGCCATACAGGAATACCGCACAGATTACGCCGGTCAGCGCAGCCGGGACAAAATTTTTCTTCCATTTCTCCTGGGGAGTCAGCGCCATAATCTGAAGAAAAAGGTACGCGGCCGTGGTGATAATGAAGCCAATGGGCCCCATCAGGCCGACATAGAGGCCCAACAGAACAAAGCTGGAGATTACCTCCCGGTTTGCGCTTAAAAAAGTTTTGACAGATGATTTCTCAGGCTTTACTTCGCCGCATTGCCGACCCTGATGCATTCCTGCCAGACCCCGGACAACCAGAATCAGGCTCAGGAGCAGGAGAATACCGCTCCACAGCCAAGGGATAAAGTGATTGTTCAGCGGGGTGGCGCCAAGGCCAGTAAAAGCTGCAATTTTGGGAATCTGGGACATATAGAAAAGCGCGATAGCAGTGAGAACGATGCCGGTAATCAAATCCAGTCTTCCATTTTTTGTTTTCACAGTTATACAGTTCCTCCTTCAATCGGTAAGATCCAGCAGATTTCCCGCAGCGTCGAACCGAAGCGGCCGAGGGGCCTCTAGCACTTCAACACAGGGGTGTTTCCCGGCCTCTTCCAGCAGGGCTTCTGAGATCATAATTGTCTGCAAGGACAGGGTATTACGGATGTAGATCATGCGTATGCGGCTCTTGTCCACCCCTGTCAGTGTTTTGACGGCCGCCTGGATTGCCATTTTATCGTCTTCCAAAATCATGGGGATCTTCCCGACCTTCAGGACGGTAGAGGTCAGCATATTGAAGTATGCCGCGTTGGTATCGCATTTTTCAAAAGCACGGTTGGTTGTTGTATCTGCCATTCCAAGGCCGATGAAACTGCCATGGGACTCTTCGCTCAAATCCAGCACAACCACGCGCTGCTTGGTCAGGCCTCCCGAACAGTACGGTGTTCCGAATGTTCCAGTCACGTTGGGGTCCATACCGCTTCCCGAAAAATTCTTGCCAATCTCATGAACCACCAGAACGTCCGCCTCCGGGAAAAGCAGCCGCGGCAGCCGCCCTTTGGCATACTGCAGCAACGCCGGTTCTGAGTCAAAGATATCCTCCCGTTGGAGCACCTCGATGCGGCAGGTCTGGTCAAAAGCATTTTCTATGATTCCAACGCCGAAAACGATCGGGCAATTGTCAAACACCACTCTCGCATAAGCGGGCAAACGTTCAGCAAACGCGCCAAAGCCCTTGTTGTGAAGCGAATCCGCACCCTGCTGCTTTCCCATTCCGATGGCCATCATTTTGATGAGGCCGGACTCATACGGACCCCGGAAGGCCGTGTGGGCCTTGATGCGGCCCACCACAATCACGGCGTCTGCTTCCGCTGCAAACTGGTCGGTATAAACCGGATCGCCGTCTGGTAAGTGTCCCACCAGTTTGGTCTCCATGCTGGAGTGGATGGGACAGCCGCAGAAATCCTCAGTAATGCAAAAGCTTTCCAGTATCCCCCTTTGTCCCTCGGCGGTAGCACCGCCATGGCTCCCCATTGCCGGAATGATGTAGGGCTGAGCGCCCTGCGCCTTGACAAAGGAAGCCAGCTCACGAAGAATCACATTGGCATTGGCGATCTGTCGGCTGGAGCCGGTCAAAACCACCCGCATCCCCGGTTTAATCCGACGCCTGAACGCTTCATCATCCAGCTTCGTGCGCAGATATGCCGCCACATCTTCAATATGAGCAGGATCAAAATTCTGCCGAACCGTGCTCATCTTCGGCAATTCAACCGCAGAAAGCAATTCGCGAATAGCGGATTGTTCCTTAATTTTCATTTCATTATAACCTTTCCAGATTCAGGGCGAGCTATTCAGGCGGCCAATTCCCCATTCAGCAGCCGACTCAGGCGAACACATTCCTGCCATTGAGGCACAGGGCCGGTGCAAAGCCGCGCTTCCGTAACCGGAAAAAGCGGATTAAGCCGTGCGCCGAGAAACGTTCCCCAGCACAGCGCAGAGAATGTCCTTCCCTCTGCAAAGATGTACAGTCCCCCGCGATAGGTATCGCACATCTGCTCCAGACATTTCCGTGCCGCGCCTGTGCAGGAGCACTCCTTTATCTCTCCTCCTGTTATGCGCACGGGTTCGGGCAGAGGCTTGGAAAGTGCTATCGACACAAAGCAGCCGTTGAACATCATATTCCGGCCGCCCGGCGTGCGAAGTGGGAAACTTACATCCGCCAACTCAGCTGGCAGCCCATTTACACCCCCGGAAAGGTGCTCCCGGCTGAAAAAACTCTTTTGTGCTAGATTCCCCGGAAAGAGATCCTGTGTTATTTGCTCTGCGGCAACGCCCTCTTTGGAGTGATAGACCGGATTGAAAAGAGTTTCCCCCATGCTGCACTGCAGAATGGCTTCCCGCAATTTTGTAAGATATCTTTGATTAAAAGGGCGGACTGCGAAGAGGTAAATTACCACACATACTGCAATCAGGCCGGCTTGCCAACTGATATTTGGCAAAAGCAGCACCGCGGTGCCAGTCCCCAGCAAGAGCATAAAATACGCCAGGTTTCTCAGCATCATGTCCCTGCGGCAAGTCTGCAGCCGGTTTA
This sequence comes from Bacillota bacterium, assembly GCA_023395775.1. Lineage (GTDB taxonomy): Bacteria > Bacillota > Clostridia > Oscillospirales > Oscillospiraceae > Oscillibacter. Next base: position 14,927 of record JAEWYA010000180.1, on the reverse strand, counting down.
CTGTTTCCTCCATGGGTGGCTTCTCCTTCCTTTTTACTTTCTTGCCCAGCGAGGGTGATCGTAAACCTTGTGATCGGCCACATAAGGCCATTTCTCACCCCGGCAGACAGCCAAGCAGCCCTCCACGCACATGGTGGCCATCTTGATAACGGCCTCGCGCGTCTGCGCTGCGGAGTGAGGACTGACAATCACATTTGGACACCTCAAAATTTCGTCACTGACTCGGGTCGGCTCATTCCAGAACACATCAAGGCCTGCGCCGGCGATGCTGCCGCTCTTGAGTGCTTCGCACAGATCGGGCTCGTTGACGATCTCGCCGCGGCTGCAATTGATGAGAAGCGCCGTGGGCTTCATGGCGTCCAGTTCCGCTTTTGCGATGGTGTTGTTGGTAACCCCCTCAATCAGCGGCATCTGCACGATGACGACGTCGGCTTTTTTCAGCGCCTCAAACTTATTGTCATACTTCTCTACGCCTAAATCCGTCATCTGCTCTTTGGAGAGAAATGTGTCATAGCCGATGACCTTCATGTCCAGCCCGAGACACAGGTGAGCAATAATTTTTCCGATGGTGCCAAGGCCGATGATCAGGCAGGTTTTTTCCTCAATCTCAAACGCCTTCTTGGCATCACGGATTTTCCAGTTTCCCGCATGCTGTTCTTTGTCGCCTTCCACCAGATTCTTGGACAGTGCCAGCATCAATGTCACAACATGTTCCGCAACACTGCGGTTGTTGGCACCCGGCGTAATGACTACGGGAATGCCCAGCTTGGTGGCGGCTTCCACATCTACGCTGTCGTATCCGATGCCCGGGCGGCCAATCACCTTTAGAGCCTTGCTGGCACACATGGTCTCCTCATCAATGGCACCCTTATCGGCGACGCGAACGATGAAGGCATCCGTGTCCTTCAACTCGTCCAGATAGTTGTGCGGATGCGCATCATGCGCCACAAAAATTTCGGCTTTTCCATCCAGTAGGGCCATGCCCTCCTGACAAATCGCCTCCGTCATAGTCACTTTCATGAAACAATCTCCTCTTTTCAGAAAACTGCTACTCTTTCGCTTTCGCATTCGCCATGCGGATGCCATAATCCATTGCGTTCACCAGGCTCAGTTGGTTGGCACCGCCGTTGCCGGCGTGGCCGAAGCCGGTGCCGTGATCCACGCTTGCCCGGATGATGGGCAGACCCAGCGTCACGTTCACGCCCGCGACCGCGTCCCAGTGCCCCTCGTCCTTGTTATAGACGAAGCCCTTGACCTTCAGGGGAATGTGGCCCTGATCGTGATACATGACCACCACGATGTCGTACCAGCCCCCCAGCGCTTTGGAGAATACGGTGTCGGGCGGAGTGGGCTTCTTTTCCGGAATATTGATCCCCTCGGCCAGCGCCGCGTCGATGGCCGGCTGGATTTCCTCAATCTCCTCGGTGCCGAACATTCCATTCTCCCCGCAGTGGGGATTCAGCCCCGCGACGCCGATTTTTGGATGCGCAATTCCGATGGCGCGGCACCCCGCGTCCGCAATGTGGATGACATCCAGCACCCGCTCCTTTTTTACAAGGTCACAGGCCTGCCGCAGCGAGACGTGGGTGGATACGTGCACCACCCGCAGATCCTCGTGGGCCAGCATCATGGTGTATTTGGACGTATGGGTGAAGTCGGCGTAAATCTCGGTGTGACCGCTGTAGTGGTGGCCAGCCATGTTGATGGCCTCTTTGCTGATGGCGTTTGTAACGGTGGCATCCACATCGCCGGCCATTGCCAGCTCGATGACGGTCTTCACATACTGGAAGGAAGCCTCACCGCCCAGCTTTGTGGCGCCCAAGCCGAAAGGCGCGGGAGCGTCCGGACTGCCGGGGATATCAGCGGAGGCAATCAGTCCCAGATCGTACACATCGATGGTACCGGGCTGAAATTTTGCCTGGGATACGGAATGAATGGGATGAATCGCAACTTCAATGCCGGAGACGGCCCTTGCTACCCGGGCAGCGTACTCCATGCAGCTTGCGTCACCCACGATCAAGGGACAGCAGCGCTCATAGATTGCCGAATCGGCGAGGGCCTTGACGGAGATTTCCGGCCCATTGCCAAAGGGGTCGCCCATGGAGATACCAAGGATCGGAAGCTGATTCATGTTCTCTTCCTCCTCAGTGCACGCCCTTAGAGGCATTCTCCTGCAGCACCTTCTTCAATGCCTCTACGCCTTCCTCCGGCAGCTGATTGAACGGTGCGCGGCATTCGCCCACGTTGTAGCCCAACAATGCCACCGCTTTTTTGACCACGGTGTTGGGGTTTCCGTATTTAAAGCAGCCGCGGAACGAACGGATGCTGTCCTGATACTCTCGGGCCTTTTTGATATCGCCCGCTACAAAGCAATCGTAGATGGAGGCCATGGTACGGGGGTAGACATTGGCACATCCGGCAATACCGCCAGTACCGCCGGCCAGGAGGGTCCACAGGATCAGACTGTCGTTTCCGGACAGGACGCTGAATGTTCCGAGGTCTCGGGTCTGTTCGATGTACTGCAAAATGTTGTCGAAGCTACCGCTGGAATCCTTGGCCCCAACGATATTTTCATAGTTTTTGGCAAGTTTTCCAACCGTGGTGGGCTGCAGCGCGTTTCCTGTACGGGCGGGGATATTGTAGAGCACGATCGGCATATCTACCGCTTCCGCCACCGCCGCATAATGGGCGTAGAGTTCATTCTGGCTGGCTGCGGCAAAACTGGGCGTGATGATACTCAGAACATCCGCGCCGGCGTTCTGCGCCATTTTGCTCTGTTCGATGGTCTCTCTGGTGGAGATGCATCCGGTGCCGGCGTAGACAGGAACCCGTCCGCAAACCTGCGCTACAACGGTTTCCAGAATCAGCTGCTTTTCCGTCGCGCTGAGAATATAGCCCTCACCGTTGGTGCCAAAGCAGAACAGCGCATGGACGCCGTTTTCCAACTGCCGTTCGACCTGCTGACGAAGTACGGGTACGTTAATACGCTCGTCTTCGTCCATTGGGGTGATGATCGGCGGGATAATGCCTTTGATTTCCACTTTTTTCATCTCAGTCTCCTTTAAAGAACTTCCTGATAGAGCCGACGCGCGTCGTCGGCGGTAACCAAACGGGGATTGTTCACCAGCAGGCGCTGCACCTCCATGCCGGAGCGGACCAGATCCTCCAGGTCCTCCTTCGGCACACCGAACTCCTGGAGGCTGGTGGGAATGTTCAGGTGCTTTACGATCCCCTCCAAACGGGCGATGACGGCGGCACTTTTTTCCTCCTGCGTCTGCGCATTCCCCCGGAAGCAGCGGTCGTACACCACGGAGAGCCGATCCCGGCAGGCGGGCTCGTTGAACCGCATCACGGGAGCCAGCATAATTGCGTTAGATACGCCGTGGGCGATGTGGTATTTTCCGCCCAGGGGATAGCTCAGGGCGTGGACGGCGGTGGTACCAGCGGCGGTGATAGCAATTCCGGCATAGAAGCTGGCAATCTGCATCTGCCGCTTGGCGTCCATGGCCTCGGGATCGTCGCAGGCCCGCTCGATGTTACCCAGAATCATCTCCAGCGCACCCATGGCGTACAGGTCGCTGAAGGGGTTGGCCTTGTTGCCGGTGAAGCACTCGATGGCGTGGGCCAAAGCGTCCACCCCGGTGGCTGCCGCGATTTTCCGAGGGAGCTTGCGGATCATCTCCGCGTCCAGAATCACGTAATCTGCGATCATCTCGGCGTTGACAATACCGATTTTCAGCTGCTTTTCCGGAACGGCTACAATGGCATTTGGGGTTGCCTCGGAACCGGTCCCGGCAGTGGTGGGGATCATGAGGGTCTTCATACATTTGTGCGCGCGGCCCGGTGTCTCCAGCAGCTCCCGTACTCCGTATTCGTCCGTCATCAGAATACTGGCAAGCTTGGCGGTGTCCATAACGCTGCCGCCGCCCACGGCCATAATGAAGTCCGCTCCGCTGGTCTTGCACTGGTCTACCAGCTTCTGGGCCTCCAGGTAGGACGGCTCCGCGGGCAAATCATCCAGCAGGATGATCTCGACGCCGGCTTTGCGGATCTGAGACATGGGCAGCTCCAAAAGGCCCGCGCCCTCGATCCCCTTGTCGGTAAACACCGCCAGACGGCGGACGGCATTTTCAGCCAGAATCGCCGGAATGTTTTCCAGCGCGTCCTCGCCGCTGAAGACGGCGTGAGGCAGTTTCAAATTGTATTTTGTCAGCATAAGTGTTCCTTTCCCTGCTCAGTGGCGCCTGCGAGGGCAGCCAGACTGCACAGCAGATCCGGTGCGCCAAACCCACCGGATTTTGAAATTATGTGAATGGATTTGCCCTGATAGGCAAAGGCAGACAACACGACACCGGGAGACAGCTCGCACACTGGAGTCAGCTCCGTGACGCCCATCTCCCGCATCAGCGCCAGCAGCGTGTCGCCGCCGGTGCACATCAGCGTTGCTTTCAGGCCGCCGTCCACCATTCGCCGCGTCAGGGTTGCCAGCGCTTCCGAAATGCGCAGCCGCACCTGCTCTTTTGTCAGGCCGCGGAGCCGTATAAAGGCGTCGGTTTCCGTACCGTCGTCCGAGTCGTTGGAATCCAGAATACAGCAGCGGTTGCGGCCGGCGGTGTCCAGCCAGCCCCGCACCGCCTGTTCGCAGCGGGCGCTTTCCAGCCATAGGGGGTCCAATTTTTCCAGAGGGCCCAGGCAGAATCTGGAAAAGCCGTTTAGTTCCGCTGTTTTCAGCTGCTTCTGTGTCACGGGATTGACACTGCCGCACACCACAAACAGCGCGGGGATCAGCGGGGGAATTCCGGCCGGTTTTCCCCGCAGCTTCAGCAACTCGTCCAGCACGGTGGCAAACCCGGCGCAACCGGCTGATAGACGCAGGCTCTCCAGTGTCAGGTCCCGGGCAATTTCCCACAGATCCCCGTCAGAATCCGCGTCGTAAAGCTGAATGCCCGGCCGACTCCACGCCCGGGTGGAGTCAGTTTTTAGATGCAGCACTACCGGGAGGTCCGTCTGAGCGGCGACGATTTTCCGAATGTCCGAAAAACGCACCGGCTCGAAGGGGTCCCGGCCAAAAACGCTCTGGGCTACGGGAATGCCATCCACATAATGAACACCACCCCGTGTAATTCGCCCCATGACAGGGAAGGCTGGAACAAAAGCCATCCGATCCAGCTCCGCCGCGTCCATAGCGGCAGCCAGCTCACTGCCGATGTTTCCCCGCAGGGCGGAGTCCGTCTTCTTATATATGTAAGGGATACCGGCATTTCTGGCCTCCCGTACGACTCGATACACCACAGTGTAGGCCCGGCCAGGGGGCAGGTGGCGTGTCTCGGCGTTGAGTACCAGTACCTCCGTTCCGGCGGCCAACTGGGAGAAGTCGTACATTGGGCCTGTCTCCACCAGCGTTTTGGTGCCGTATGCGGCAAACTGCACCCCGGTGTCCAGCGCACCTGTAAAATCATCTGCAATTATAAGCAACTTTACCATGTAAGCACCCAACCAAAGCTAATTTTTGAAACACATAAAACCAAAATTTTTAAGATTCTCCTCGCTGTATAACCTTTATAAATTTTATATTTATAAGTTTGGCTTTCTTTTGTTTCATTCTACAAGAGTTTTACATGGTATGCAATCTTTTTTTCTTACTATATTGTTTATTTTTGAATCACATCTAAAAATGATTGCATTGTTTTTGTGAATTTGTTATAATATGTTTAAATATAAAACACACGGAGGCGCTTATGAAGAAGCAGTTGCGCGTACTGGGCATCGCGCCCTACGAGGGGATGAAAACTCTGATGTCTTCACTGGCGGCAGACTACCCGCAGATCGGCCTGACGCTGTTTGTAGGCGATCTGGAGCAGGGTGTGGAAATTGCCCGGAGCAGCTTTCACGGTAATTACGACGTGGTAATTTCCCGCGGCGGCACGGCCAAGCTGCTGCGTCAGCTCTCCCTACCGGTAATTGAGATCGAGGTCTCCATGTACGACATCCTGTGTGCCGTTAAGCTGGCGGACGGGGTGAGCGGCCGGACGGCCATGGTTTCCTTTTCCAATATCACAGGAAACGCCCGGCTGCTGTGCGACCTGCTGGGCTATGATGTGGATATTTTTACAATTGAATCCGCCGACATGGTGGAACCCACCCTTCGCCAGCTACAAAACGACAACTATCAGGCCATTTTGTGCGACATGATTGCCAACACCACAGCCAAGCGGCTGGGGATGAACTCATTCCTGATTACCTCCGGGCTGGACAGCATCCGCCGCGCCTTTGAGCAGGCACTGGACTTTGCCCGGAATCAGAAGCGCCTGCGGGATGAAAACCAATTCTTTCGCCAGGTCATTCGAGGCCAGATCGGCCAAACCGTAGTGTTTGGCGACGACGGCGGCTTGTTTTTCTCCACCCTGGAAGAGCCGGCGGCTGATGTTCTGGAGCTGCTTCACCGGGAAATCCCGCTGATCCAGGGGAAGACGCAGCGGCGCATTACCCGCAATCTGAACGGAATGCTCTATTCCATTCGGGCCCAGCGCATTTCGGCAGGAAACCTGTCCTGCACGGCGTTTTTCTTCGCCGCCCGCAAGTCGCCCATTTCCTCCGGACAGATGGGGATTCGCTTCCTGACCAACACGGAGGCAGAGAACGCGTTTTATAACAGCATTTTCAGCTTTGCGGGTACCGTGGGCGACCAGCAGGGGGAGATTACCCGGGTGAATCAAAGCGCCGCGCCGGTCATGGTGGCCGGGGAGGACGGCACCGGCAAGGAGCCTTTGGTCAGTGTGATCTACCTGCGCAGTACTTTTAAGAATAATCCGCTGGTATCCGTCAATTGCAGCCTCCTCAATGAAAAAAGCTGGGTGTTTTTGCTGGAACACCACAATTCCCCCCTGGCGGATGAGGGGAACACCCTGTACTTTTCCAGCGTGGATGTGCTGACAGCCGAGCGGCGGAGCCAGCTGTTGGCGGCTTTGTCAGAAATGGAGGTGTGCCGGCGCAATCGGGTAATTTTTTCCTGTGTGTGCCAGCCGGGGGAGTACATCACGCCGGCCGGAGCGGAGATTATGGACAAGCTGTGCTGCCTGTCACTATATCTGCCGCCGCTGCGCAGCCAGTCCGACCGAATTCCTCCGATGGTGAATCTGACTTTGAGCCATCTGAACGTAGAGCTGGCACACCAGATCGTGGGCGCGGAGCCGGAGGCCATCGGCATGCTCAAAAGCTTCTCCTGGCCATACAATTATACACAATTCCGGCGCGTCATCGGGGAGCTGGCTGTCACTGCTGAAGGACAAATTATTACCGCCGAAAGTGTCCGGAACCTGCTGAAAAAGGAACGGCATGTAGGCGCGTTTTCGGCGTGCGCAGAGAACGCGGCCACCCCGCTGGATTTGAACCGCACACTGGACGAGATCAGCCGGGACGTGGCACTGCGCGTATTAGAGGAAACAGGAGGGAACCAGACCGCCGCGGCCAAGAGACTCGGCATCAGCCGGACAACTCTCTGGCGGCTGACCCGGAATGTGTAGTTTTTATAGCGCCCACCTAAAAAGTGCAGGCGGAACACCAAGAAAATTTGGGTGGAAGGGGACCCGTCCATATGGTGCACAAAGCTGCGGTGCAGTTGCGGTTCTTCCTTCCGGAGATATCTGTGGCGCCAAAATGAGAATAGCAGCAAAACCTATGCCTGTGAGTGCTGCCGGTAAAAGCGAAATGTGATCACTGCACACCTGCTTCAATGCAAAATTATAAAGAGCGCCCCGTAATCCTTTTCTGAATTACGGGGCGCTCTTCAGCCTGTCAAGGAACCGTTGTTCTCAAGCTACGAGAGCGACGGTTCTTTGTGTATAACGGGCAAATACGAGCCGAAACTGAGAAATAGGGGCTATTCCCCACCCATGTTGCTAACTCTTTCAGATTCATGGCAGCATATTTTACGAGCAAGGAGAGCAGTGTAATGGCTATCGTCTTTGCTGTTCGCGAACAGTACGAGAGCAGATTCATATCGTCCAGAACTGTCTGCGTTCTCGCCACCGCGATTTTGTGAAAGCGTTCTTTCTTCGTCATGGCTGATCCTTTCAGGTGAAGATAGAGCCATCGTCCGCCCGGAGGCAGAGACGATCCGTAATCCCATCTATTCGCTTAGTTTGGCCTCACCGTATGTGCTCCCAAAATGTCTCTATTTTCTTTTAAGCTAGGAGCAGAAGAAAGCGTATCTGCTCCTGGACAAATTATAAGTTCCGGCTTTTGCCTTTTGTCAGACTATATATTATAAAGATGAAGCACGCAGATCATTTTGCTCTGCGTGCTATCTTTATGATGAGGTGAATCTCATGCGTATATTATTGATTGAACCGGAACTTCCGCCCCGGGAGGTAGAAATTCCCGGCACGCTGGAATCTATGCAGGCTTTGGTTGGCGGAACCATTCAGGCAGTCTTTCCCTTTGAAGACCCCATTGCCCTGATTTGTAATGATGACGGTAAGCTGCTGAATCTGCCGTTGAACCGCACCCTGCAAGACCCAGATACCGGCGAAATCTATGATGTGATCGCCGGCACCTTCTTTCTCTGCGGAGCGCCGCCGGACGCGGAGAATTTCACGGACCTCACCACGGATCAGGCAACTACCTATACGGCCAGATTCCACAATCCCGAGCAGTTTATCCTTCTTAATGGCCATCTTCTGGCAATCCCCACGGATAATAGCCATGATTGACGATCTGTTCTATGGAAACGTGAACCCCTATGAGCGTCCCGTCACAGATGACCCGGAGCTTCAATAGCCATGAAAACCCTAGCGGACTTGGAGGAAAACTTATGCAAAAAATCGGCAGAGCGCAATTGGATGCCCTATCCAATGCCTACGCCACACTGAATGAGCAATCCATGCTCTGGGCCTTTCGGAATGGTTTTCGAGTGGGGTTTGGCATCGCCGAGGATCTGTACCGGCAAACGGCGCAATCTGAACGGGCGAAGTAAGTGAACTATATACTATAATTGTGAGGCCCCAGGACAGCATCCTGGGGCCATTTTCTATACTTTGGGAGGAATTAGAAATGGCTGAGACTTTTACCTGCGACCACTGCGGCCAGGAGCTGACCGCAGACCGCCTGATTGAGTTCGACGGACAGACACTGTGCGAAGACTGCTTCGAGGAGCTGACCACTACCTGTGACCGCTGCGGAGACCGCATCTGGCGGAACAACAGCGTGGGCGATTCAGACACTGTGCTGTGTGAAGATTGCTTTGACGAGTATTATCACCACTGTGCCGATTGCGGGCGGCTCATTCACAATGATGATACTTATTACGCGGACGACGACAGCGAGGAACCCTATTGCTGCAACTGCATCGACAGCCACCGCGGCGGTATCCAGTCGTACTACTACAAGCCCGCTCCTATCTTCCACGGTGACGGCCCCCGCTATTTGGGCGTCGAGCTGGAGATCGATGACGGCGGCGAATATGGCTCCACGGAAGGAGGTCTCCGTGCTGCTGCATATCAACACGGGCTTCGCGTACCAGCTTGTCAACACGGGGCTGCTCCCAGCATTGAAACTTGGATCCCTAAAGGTACGTAAGACTGCAATTGAAGACTTCCTTGCGAAGTATGAGGGCTACGATCTGAGCGAACTGGACAACATCCGGCTGCTGAATTCGGCGAGTTGATCAAAACATGGGGACTGGCTCACAGGCCGGTCCCCTCGCTATTCAAAGAAAGGACTATAATTATGGCCAATGTTATTGCCCGTAAACGTACTGACACCTGGGAATACCGGTTTGAATTTGCCCCCGTCGCGGGGAAACGAAAGCAAGTCTCTAAATCTGGCTTCCGAACAAAAAAGGATGCTCTTGAGGCAGGCGCAAAGGCGTTTGCTGAGTATAATCAGGCCGGAGAGTATTTTGTACCATCAGAGATCAGCTTTTCGGACTATCTGAATATCTGGCTCGACGAATACTGTTCGATTAATGTCAAGGCGAGTACTGCCGAAGCATACAAAAAGAAAATCAAGGCGTATATTTGCCCAGAACTAGGAGCATACCGCCTGAAAGCCTTGACGCCTTCAGTGCTGCAAAGCTTTCTCAATAAAAAATTCAATCAGGGATTTTCTAGAAATACACTCGTTGTTCTAAAATCCATGTTGAGTGGATCCCTGGGATATGCTGTGGAACCGTTACGGTACATTCAGTATAATCCGGCATCTATGATTAAATTGCCTCTATCACGGGCTAGAGGTGTAGTTCCCACCCGAAAAAAAGAGAGACGCCCTGTGACAACAGAAGAATGGTCGCAAATCATGGAGCGTTTTCCGGAAGGGCACCCGGCACATATTCCTTTGCTGCTGGCCTACCGCTGCGGATTCCGCTTGGGCGAGGTATTCGGCCTCATGTGGTCAGATGTAAACTTCGATCAGGAGACCATCACAATCAATCGCCAGATCCAAATAAGTGAGAGCACAAAAAAATGGACATTTACCGCCCCTAAATATGACTCCTACCGAACGATCACGGTAGGCCGCAACACCTTGAATGTTCTTCGCTGTGAGCGTGGTAAGCAAATTCGTGCCCGTGCTTATTATAATGAGTATTATGTCATTAACACGGTGCAGGACGCGGCGGAAGACATCCATATGGACAGCGGCAGTTTGGAAGTTGACGGAACGGGGGTTCCCGTATCGATGATTATGGTTCGGGAAGATGGCAGTTATATTCAGCCGCGTACTATGCAGCATGTTGCCAGAGTGATCCACGGCACGTATAAGGAATGGCATCCTGTGATTTCTCCTGATTGGGATTTCCATTCTCTGCGTCACACCCACGCCACTGCCCTTGTCGAAGCAGGAGTTCCGCTTGCTGTGATACAAAAACGGTTGGGGCATGCTAAGATTGAAATGACGGAGCATTACACGGATCACGTCACTGAAACGATGGAACGGGATTTCCAATCTAAACTGAAATCCTTATATTCCTGATCATTTTGCCCACATCTCCCAAAAGCGTGGGCAGGACGTGGGCAAACGCGAAAAGTACCCGATTCCAGACGGAATCGGGTGCTTTGATTTGCTCTGAAAAACCGCTGTTTTCCTTATTTTTTGCTCTCTGCCACGGCCACAGCGACGGCGACAGTCGCACCGACCATGGGGTTGTTGCCCATACCGAGGAATCCCATCATCTCCACATGGGCCGGGACGGAGCTGGAACCGGCGAACTGGGCGTCGGAGTGCATCCGGCCCATGGTATCGGTCATGCCGTAGCTGGCGGGGCCGGCGGCCATGTTGTCTGGGTGAAGCGTGCGGCCCGTGCCGCCGCCGGAGGCCACGGAGAAGTACTTCTTTCCCTGCTCAATGCACTCCTTCTTATAGGTGCCTGCCACGGGATGCTGGAAACGGGGGGGGTTGGTGGAGTTGCCGGTGATGGAAACGTCCACACCCTCATGGTGCATGATGGCCACGCCCTCGCGCACATCGTCCGCGCCGAAGCAGCGAACCTCAGCCCGCTCGCCCTCGGAGTATCGGATCTCGCGGACGATTTCCAGCTCGCCGGTATAGTAGTCAAACAGGGTCTGGACATAGGTGAAGCCGTTGATGCGGCTGATGATCTGGGCCGCATCCTTGCCAAGACCGTTCAGAATAACCCGCAGGGGCTCCTTACGGGCCTTATTGGCGTTGCGGACAATGCCGATGGCGCCCTCGGCGGCGGCAAAGGACTCGTGGCCCGCGAGGAATGCGAAGCACTTCGTCTCATCCCGCAGCAGCATCGCGCCCAGGTTTCCGTGTCCAAGACCCACCTTGCGGTCCTCCGCCACGGAACCGGGGATGCAGAAGGACTGAAGTCCCACGCCGATGGCCTCGGCGGCCTCAGCGGCGGTCTTCACATTCTTTTTCAGCGCGATGGCCGCGCCCACGCAGTACGCCCAGCAGGCGTTTTCAAAGCAGATGGGCTGAATGGCCTTGGTGATCTCATAGGGGTCGAAGCCCGCGCCCTTGCAGAGCTCGCGGCACTCCTCCACAGATTTGATGCCATACTCCGCGAGGACACCGCTGATCTTGTCAATTCTTCTCTCATAGCTTTCAAACAGAGCCATTTTTCGTGTCCTCCTTTCTTATTCCTGGCGGGGGTCGATATACTTGACAGCGTCCTCGAACTGGCCGTAATGGGACTTGGCCTTTTCCAGCGCCTCGTTGGCGTCCACGCCCTTTTTGACGGATTCCATCATCTTGCCCAGGTTCACAAATTCGTAGCCCACGATCTCGCTGTCCTTATTCAGCGCTACGCGGGTGACATACCCTTCGGCCATTTCCATATAGCGGGGGCCTTTTTCCTTGGTGGCAAACATGGTGCCGATCTGGGAGCGAAGTCCCTTGCCCAGATCCTCCAAAGACGCGCCGACAGGCAGTCCGCCCTCGGAAAACGCCGTCTGGCTGCGGCCGTAAACGATCTGCAAAAACAGCTCCCGCATGGCGGTGTTGATGGCGTCGCACACCAAATCGGTGTTCAGCGCCTCCAGAATGGTTTTGCCGATCAGAATCTCGGAGGCCATGGCGGCGGAGTGGGTCATGCCGGAGCAGCCGATGGTCTCCACCAGCGCCTCCTCAATGACCCCGTCCTTGATATTGAGTGTCAGCTTACACGCACCCTGCTGCGGGGCACACCAGCCGATGCCGTGGGTCAGGCCGGAGATATCCTTGATTTCCTTGGCCTGGACCCATTTCCCCTCCTCGGGAATGGGAGCCGGGCCGTGGTATGCGCCCTTGGCCACGGGGCACATGTGCTGCACTTCAGTGGAATAGATCATAAGAACGCTTCCTTTCCTGCGTTTTCTTAAAACAGGCGCAATTTTGCCTCCTGTCATAGGATTTCGTCATTATTATACTGGTAAACGATTAACCTGTCAAGGAATGAGAATTGGTTTCTTTTGAATTTTGCGCAGGTTCACCGCTCCCAGGCAGCCCCTGAAGCACTTCACCTGTTTTGATTCCGATAGATTCTATAAAACTCGGTGACCTGCTTATCGAGCAGGAGCAGCGCAGTGTCTTCTTTTTCCGGCTCCCCCATATACTTGTTTAGTAGAAAAAAAATCGGTGAATAGAAATTAATTGCCATAACTTCGGGGTCAACTGTACAAAAATAGCCCTGACGTATCATTTCACGAAACAGGTTAGTCTGATAGGCGATACTCTCTTCCATAAAAATTTTATGATAAACCTGATAGACCTCTGACGAATGATATTGTTCCATCATTGCCATTTTTAAAAACCGAGAAACGAAATGATCTTTCAGATAAAACAGAAAGAACTGCCTGCTGAGGGCGCGCAGGCCGTCAACGGTCAGCTTTCCATACGCATGCGCCTCTTCCTCACAGTTGGGGTCCAATGGCAGTCCAACTCGGAAGGAAAGTCTGGACATGCGATCTTGCATTTCCACAACAATGGTGTCAAAGATATCCCTTTTGCTTTTAAAATGCTTATACAAGGAACTGTCCTTAATTCCTACCGCATCCGCGATGCTCTTGACGCTGGTTCCCTTATAGCCTTTCGTGGAGAACAGCGTCAGGGCTTCCTCGACAATCTTTTCTTTTGTTGTCATAGCGGTTTTTTCAGCAGCAGCTTGACCTGCGCTTCCTGTGCAAAAAGAACGCAGCCCCCAATATGCTCCTGCGTCAGATTTCCCTGCCGCTGCAGCTTTTGAAACAAACCGGATTGCAGAGCTTCCAACAGGGACGTATCTGCAACATTAATGTCCGAGTATGGAGAAAATGGACAAGGCTCCGCACCTCCAAAAGCATTGATATGAAAAAATCCCCGACCGGCTGCAAGGCACCCTCCGGATTTTCTTTCATCCCCCGGGAAAGAAACCATTAACAGCTCCGGGTGGCTCTCCCTGGCATCATCCAGTCGCTGTGCCATCCGAATTCTCGTTTGGTCGTCCAGCGCCAAGTCGGCAGTCTGATGGTCGATGGAGACGTATTCTACATAAACAATCGCTTTGCAGCCGCCGGTACTCAGTTCGTTGATGAAAGTATCCGACAATACCTCGTCCAGGTTCTGCTTTGTCACCGTAACAGAAGCGCCAAACAGCAGACCTCTGTTATGCAGTTCCCGCATGGTGGAATGCAGTCGTTGATAAATTCCGGCCCCGCGCCGCGCATCCGTTGTCTCTTGTCCTCCCTCGATACTGATAATTGGAATAATGTTTCGCTTCTGATCCAGAAAATCCAGGTAGTCTAAATTAGTCATCGTTCCATTCGTAAAGACCGGAAATAAAATATCGGGATACTCTCCGGCTATTGTCAGTACATCCCGGCGGACAAAAGGCTCACCGCCGGCAAGAAGAATAAATCCGATCCCCAGATCAGCCGCCTGCTGAAAGATGCGTTCCCACTGTTCTGCGCGCAGAAGCTGGGGAGCATTCTCAGTGGGTCCACGGTCATAGCAGCTGTGATTGGCTCTTGCATAACAGCCTTTGCAATGCAGATTGCACTGCGTTGTGATACTTGCAATCAGGAACGGCGGAATGTGCTGCCCTTCTTTTTGCGCGGTCTCCCGCAGCTTATTGGCCCGCCTGCTCCGGGCGGCATACTTTGCCATAAAGCTGCTCTCTTTTGGGTTGTGCAAAGTTGTTTTCACAATGCCGGATACCATATTTTCAACTCCGCTGACTAAGTACGATTCAAGATCGAATAGGGCTTTCATGCTATAATCCTCCTCAAGGCTAGTGTTTGCTAGCTATACACAGTATAGCTAGCAAACACTAGCCTGTCAAGAGGAATGTCGTCACCGTCTCCATATTTGTGGGCTACATGCTCGTAACCGTCAAACCTCCCGGCATATTGATGTATTATAAAATAAATGACCGTCAGGCACCTATCTGCGGTACTTGACGGTCTGTCATGATCAATATATATCTGAAGTTGGGCTTGTTCCCATGAAAT
>JAEWYA010000135.1 GCA_023395775.1 Bacillota bacterium | reverse complement strand
CACCCCCACCCCCCCGGGGGCGGCCCCCGGCCCCCGCGGGGCCGGGACGCTTATATGCTTACGCGAAGACTGCCTGTACCAGCACCATATAGAGGGCCGTGCTCCCCGCGATGGAGAGCAGGACATTGCCCCTCCACCGGTGGAGCAGGACGACGGCTAAAATCGCCGCCGCCTCCGGAATTCCGTGGGGCGGGGCGGTAAAAGAGACGCCGCGCAGGCAGTAGACCACCAGAAGCCCCATGGCGGCGGCGGGTAGGAGCTTTCCCAAGTAAATGACCGTTTTCGGCACGGCCTTTCCCTCCGGGAACAGAAGAAACGGCAGCCATCGGGTCAGTTGGGCCCCCAGAGCCACGGCCAGAATCATAAGCAGCGTTTGAGGCGCAGTCAGATACACAGCTTTTTCCTCCCTCCCAGCAAAACCGCCACGATTACCACCATGGCGGGGATGACCAGATTGTTCGCGCCGAACAGGATCAGGCACGCCGTTGTGGCGCAGATGCCGATGGCCCCGGCGGGACGGTTCTCCCGCTTTTTCCACTGCTCCAGAAACAGCACCACGAATAGCGCCGTCAGGGAAAAGTCCAGCCCTGTGGTGTCAAAGGGAATAAAATTCCCCAAAAGACCGCCCAGAGCCGTGCCGCCCACCCAGTAAAAGTAGTCCAGCAGGGAGATGGAGAGATAGAAGATTTTTCGGTCCACGCCCTCCGGCGGCTCCAGAGTGGAGACCAGAGAGAATGTCTCGTCACACAAAACGTAGATCAGCGGAATGCGGGCTTTGCCAAGGCCGCGGTATTTTTCCAGCATGGAAAGGCCGTAAAAGAGATGGCGGGCGTTCACCATGCAGGAGAGAAGAAACGCCTGAACCGGGTCAAAGACCGTGGTCAGCAGGGAGATTGCCACGAACTGCATACTGCCGCCAAAGGCGACCGCGCTCATGAGGGTGGACCACAGAGGGCCGTAGCCCTTTGCGTTCATCAGAACGCCGTAGGCAATGCCGAGGAAAAGGAAACCGGTCAGGACCGGGACCGTGTGGGGAAACGCGGCGCAAAGAGCAGGGCCGAGGCTGTGCTGTTTCGCTTCATCGGAGGAGGTGTCCACGCGCTCAGCCCTCCTGTTCCGCCCGCAGCCGGTCCAGTCTCCTGTTGCGGAAGTAGAGGACCGTGTCGGTTCCAACCATCAGGAAATTCAGCACATACAGGAAAAACACCCAGTCAAACCGCACCAGGACCTTATTCAGCATGCCGCATATGTAACCCACCTCGATAATGAGCAAAAAGGGCAGACTCTTGCCCACGGCGGACCGGGTGGTCCAGGATTTCCAGATGTTCATGGGCCAGGACAGGCCAAAGCAAATCAGCATTAAAGCCTCGAAGATACTCATGAAAGCCACTCCTCTTTCTTTTGAGATAAGCCCCCGCGCCGGGTCCGGCCGGACCGGCGCGGGGACTCATTACTTATGGCAGCGCCGTAATTGCGGCTGCCGACTTACATTTTTTCCGGCGCGTCCACGCCGATAAGACTCAAGCCGTTCCGCAGGACTGCGCGGGTACTGTCGGCCAGCTTCAGCCGGGCGCCTGCCACGTCGGGGGACTCTCCCTTAATGCGGCAGACCGTATAGAACCGGTGGAAGCAGCCCGCAAGCTCCTGCAAATACCGGTTGATAAAGGATGGGTCGTAGTCTCTGGCCGCGATGCGGATAATCTCGCAGAACTGGGCCAGCTGCTTCACCAGGGCCTGCTCCGTTTCGCCGTTCACCTGCGCCATATCGATGTCCGCTGCGGCGGGGACGCACAGACCCTCGGCATCCATGGCCCGCAGCAGCGAGCAGATGCGGGCGTGGGCGTACTCCACATAGTACAGGGGATTCTCGCTGTCCTCCCGGACGGCGAGGCCCAAATCAAATTCCATCTGGGTGTCGGGTTTGGAGTTAAAGAACCACCTGGCCGCGTCCACCGGAACCTCGTCCAGAAGGTCGTGCAGGGAGATGGCTTTTCCGGTGCGCTTGCTCATGCGGACGGCCTCGC
Source organism: Bacillota bacterium (assembly GCA_023395775.1). Taxonomy (GTDB): domain Bacteria; phylum Bacillota; class Clostridia; order Oscillospirales; family Oscillospiraceae; genus Oscillibacter. The sequence continues at coordinate 6,786 of JAEWYA010000135.1, read as the reverse complement.
CGTCCCGCAGGAGCTTTACCAGCTGCATCAGCACAATGTCCAGCTTTTCCGAGCCATTGAGGCCCAGCGCGTCCAGCGCTCCCTTCAGCCGGGCCACATGGCCGTGGTGGTCGGCGCCCCAGATGTTGATGACCTTGTCAAAGCCCCGGACGGCAAACTTATTGCGGTGATAAGCGATATCGGCGGCAAAATACGTGTAGAATCCGTTGGCGCGGCGGAGCACATCATCCTTCAGGTCCAGCTTTTCGATCTCCGCCTCGTTCTTTCCCGCCTTGCGGAGGTTGTCCGCCAGAATCTCAGCCGTTTTCAGCCACAGCGCCCCGTCCTTTTCATAGGTGAAGCCCGCATCAAGCAGCTTGTCCACCGTGTCTGCGACGTAGCCGGACTCATGGAGCGCGGACTCGTAGAACCAGGTGTCGTACGCAATCTTGTACCGGGCCAGGTCGGACTTCATCTTCGGCAGGTTCACATCCAGACCGAATTGGGCCAGAGTGTCCCGGCGGGTCTCCGCGTTTGCGTCCGCCAGCGCGTCGCCGTGCTGCGCGCGGTAGGCCGAGGCAAGGTCGCGGATGTCCTCGCCCTGATAGCCGTCCTCGGGGAAAGGAACATTTTCTTCCCCGTGAATAAGCTGAAGGTAGCGGGCCTCGATGGACTGGGCGAACTTGTCGATCTGATGGCCCGCGTCATTGACATAGAACTCCCTGGAGACGTCCGCGCCGCAGAAGGAGAGGACGGAGGCCAGTGTGTCCCCCAGCACGCCGCCCCGGGCGTTGCCCATGTGCATGGGGCCGGTGGGATTGGCGGAGACAAACTCCACCATAATCTTCCGTCCGGCGAGATCGTCACAGGTGCCGTAGCCGTCCCCTTCGCTTTCCACGGCGCGCAGCACATCCCGGAACCACGCCTGCCCCAGATGGAAGTTCAAAAAGCCGGGGCCGGCGATTTCCGCGGAGTCGAAATAGCTGCCCGTGAGAGCGAGACGCTCCAAAAGGGCCTGCGCGATGGCCCTGGGGGGCTGACGCAGGACCTTGGAGGCCGCAAGGGCAAAGGTGGTGGTAAAGTCGCCGTTTTTCGTATCCTTGGGAATCTCCACCGGGGCTTTGGCAATCTCCGCCTCCGGCAGGACCCCGTCGGCCACGGCCTTGCGGTAGGCGTTCATTGCCAGCTCCGCCGCCTGATCTTTCGCTTTTTGAATCATATGGATCATGGTTCACGTACCTCTTTCTTTGGTGTGGCTAACCTTTGCGTCAGCTTTTGGGCCGCACGCGGATTTTAAACGCGTTCTTCCCTGTGGCGGTGTGTTCCACCGCAATCGAGTATTTGATTTCCAAAAGACCGCCCCGCTCCGTCAGATTGTGGCGCAGCAGGCTGGTCTGAATGTCCACGCACAGTTCACCCATGGGGGTTTCGTACAGCGACGTATGCTGCCTGCCTTCCTCAAAGACCATCTGGGAATTCACCTTTCCGGACCGGGTCAGCACGACTCGGGGGCCCCGCAGCTCAAACGTGGTGGTGGTCCCCTCCATGCCGGTAAGGGTGCTCTCCTCATAGCGCAGCAGTACCCCGCCCGGGACCATGGTCAGCGTTCCCTCGGTGGTCAGCTCCGTGCCGTCCGGGTCGCAGCCGTCAAAATACTGCTCTCCCCGGACGGAGAGGATGACCGGCAAAGGCGCGGACTCAGTATCGGTCAATGTCAATTTGATTGGCTCCATGGCGCAAATCCTCCTGCAAAAACCAGGAGGCGGTCTCCTCGAAACTCTCCACCCGGTCGCTGACATAATATGTAGCGTCTCCATGACGGGTCTCGTCGTTCCGAAGCCCCTGGGACTTCAGCATTCGCTTCAGCTCAAAGGCGGATTCCTCTCCGGCGGACACCAATTCCACCCCCGGTCCCATGACCCCGGCGATGATCTCCGTCAGCAGCGGATAGTGGGTGCAGCCCAGGATCAGCGTGTCGATGCCCGTCTCCCGCATGGAGTCCAGATATTCCCGAGCTATGGTCTCAATGACCACGTCGCCCCTGTGAAACCGCCCGTTTTCGACCAGCGGGACGAACAGGGGACAGGCCTTCGCAAACACCTGAATGTCCGGGTCCAGCTCCGCCAGCGCTTTTTTATAAGTACCCGTCCGAACGCTGGCCTGCGTGGCAATCATGCCCACCCGTTTGTTTTTTGTTACGGCGGCGGCCCGGGCGCAGGTGGGCTCCACCACACCCACCATGGGCAGATCGTTTTCCGCCTTGAGCGTTGGCAAAGAGGTGGTGGACACGGTGCCGCAGGCAATCAGAATCGCCTTGAGATCAAAGGAGCGCAGGAACCGCACGTCCTGCCGGGCATATTTTAAAATTGTCTCCCGGGATCGGCCCCCGTAGGGGACGCGGGAGGTATCTCCAAAGTAAATGAGATCCTCCTCCGGCAAAATTTTTCTCAGAGAGCGGACGGCGGTGAGTCCGCCGAGGCCGGAGTCGAACACGCCGATGGGTCGTTTATCCATGAAAAGTGCCTCCAAATCTGTCGCTGGAAAGACTATATCTTATCATATAGCCTCAACTTGACCATTATACTATGTATATTTGTCTCCGGCAAGTCAGATTTTAGGCTTTTTTCCCGGTTTTTTAGGTAGAATTTCAGAATTGAATTTGATATAATGCTGTGAGAAATCAGCGGCACGGTTGGGGGAACCGGAGTTGGGAGGTGTTTGCCGTGAAGATTGAGTTGACGGAACAGCAGTATCGCTATCTGCTGGACTTGGTGTACATAGGAAATTGGGTGATGAATTCCGCCCGTGAGGATGACCGCATTAAGGAGTATGACGCTGTGGAGAGTCTGATCTTCTCCCACTGTCCCGCCCACGGAATGCACAAGCTGGCGGAGCGGCTGGACGGAGAGATCATTCCCTCCCGCGCGTTTGCCGACGGCGGCATCCACGAGGCCATCGCGGACTATGAGGACGTGGTGTTCTATGAGATTCTGGCGGAAGAGCTGGCGCTGCGGGATATGGACGGGGAGCCCATGACCCGAGAGAATTACAACGAACTGATGGAGCGCATCGACACCTATATGGACGAATTTGAAGAACACGGGACGGATCACGTCTGCGTGGATTTGGATGAGTAGAGGGATGCGGCTTTGAGGCAGAGAAAAAACGAGGAGGAAAACTAGGATGGCAGAGAAGGCAAAGGTCTATTTCGCAGATTTCCGCGCTCCCAGCTGGCGGGAGAATCTGCCGCAGAAGCTGGCGCGGCTGATGATGACCGCCGGCTTCGGGGACATTGACATGGACGGGAAATACGTGGCGATCAAGATGCACTTCGGCGAGCCGGGAAATCTGGCGTACCTGCGGCCCAACTGGGCCAAGGTCGTGGCGGACCTTGTCAAATCCCAGGGGGGAAAGCCCTATCTCACGGACTGCAATACGCTGTATGTGGGCGGGCGAAAAAATGCGCTGGACCATATCGAATCCGCCTATGTCAACGGCTTTTCTCCCTTTTCCACCGGCTGCCACATTCTGATTGCCGACGGGCTCAAGGGCACGGACGAGGTGCTGGTGCCGGTAGAGGGCGGCGAATATGTGAAAGGGGCCAAGATCGGCCGGGCCGTGATGGACGCGGACGTGTTTGTCTCTCTGACCCACTTCAAAGGCCATGAGCAGACCGGTATGGGCGGAACGCTGAAAAACATCGGCATGGGCTGCGGCTCCCGGGCGGGCAAGATGGAGATGCACAGCTCCGGAAAGCCCTTTGTGAAGCAGAAGCGGTGCATCGGCTGCGGCGCCTGCGTGAAGATCTGTGCCCACGATGCGCCCCATGTTATAGACCGCAAGGCGTCCATTGATCAGGACAAGTGCGTGGGCTGCGGACGGTGCCTGGGCGTGTGTCCGAAGGATGCCATCTGCGCCGCCAACGACGAGGCTCCCGCGATTTTGAATAAAAAGATCGCGGAGTACACCAAGGCAGTGGTGGATGGACGGCCCTGCTTCCACGTGTCCCTGGTGGTGGATATCTCGCCCAACTGCGACTGTCACTCTGAAAATGACGCTCCCATCGCCCCGGATGTGGGCATGTTCGCCTCCTTTGACCCGGTGGCGCTGGACCAGGCCTGTGCCGACGCGGTGAACGCGCAGCCCGCGATGCCCGGTTCCGTGCTGTTCGACGAGGGACACGACTGTACCTGCGGGGATAACCTCACCGCTGCCCACGCCGACACCGACTGGCGCGTGTGCCTGGAACACGGAGAGATGCTGGGAATCGGCACCCGGGAATATGAATTGATTAAAATCTAAAATGACGGGGTCTTCGGAAATTTTCCGAAGCCCCCGCGTTTATTTCAGTTCGTCCAGCGTCAGAGAGAAGCTATCCATGAACGTGTCTAAAAAATAGGTTACCTCCGGTAGGCCGAATTCCTCCAGCGCGGCGCGGGTCTGCTGGGCCGCGTCCCGGAATTCGCCGTTTCCGGCCTTGACCTCCTCCGCGCACTTGATGTAGGCGGACAGCTTGTCCGCCGCCTTGACCAGAACGCGGATCTCCGGGTCCGGGATCTCCAGAATCGGCTCATAGGAACTTTGCAGCTCCGGCGGAAGCATTTCCAGCAGCTTTCGGTTGGCAACCGCCTCCACCTCCTTATAGGCGGAGCGGATAGAGGGGTTAAAGTATTTGATGGGTGTGGGCATGTCTCCGGTGAGAATCTCCGACGCGTCGTGATACAGCGCCGCCACGGCCACCGCCCCGGCGTCCACATGGCCGCCGAAGCGCTGGTTGCGGATGACCCCCAGCGCGTGGGCCAGCACCGCCGCCTGATGGCTGTGTTCCTGCACGTTTTCCGTGGCGGTGTTGCGCATCAGCGCCCAGCGGGAGATGAACCGCAGGCGGGACAGATATGCGAAAAAGTGGCTTTTCATCACGTTTCCTCCAATTCTCCCAACAGGGCGGAGCCCTCCACGCCGGTGATGCGGGTTCTTACCACCCGGTTGTGGAGCGCCTTATCCCCGCTCGTCAGGACCTCCATGTAGTTGGGAGCGTGGCCGGAGTACTTGCCGTCCCGGGGCTGCTCGTACAGCACGGGATAGACCCGTCCCACGCAGCCGGAGAGATACGCGCGGTGGAGCTCGTCCGCCAGGTTGGCGGCCCGCCTGGCCCGGTCCTCCTTCACAGAGGACGGAACCTGCTCCATCTCGGCCGCCGGGGTACCGGGGCGGATGGAATAGGGGAAAATGTGCATCCGGGCAAACCCGCACCGGCGAATAAATTCCAGAGACTGGGCAAATTCCTCCTCCGTTTCGCTGGGAAAGCCCACAATCATGTCGGTGGTGACCGCCGGACGGTCAAAGTGGGCGTTCAGCAGCTCTACGGATTGGAGATATCGGGCGGTGTCGTATTTCCGGTTCATGCGCCGGAGGGTTTCGTCGCAGCCGGACTGCATGGACAGGTGGAATTGGGGGCAGAGATTGGGAAGCTTTGCCGCCCGCAGGCAGAAGTCCTCGGTGATTGTCCGCGGCTCCAAACTGCCCAGCCGCAGCCGAAGGTTCGGCGCGGCGGCGCTGAGGGCCTCCATCAGATCAATGAGGCTCTGCCCATTCTTCAGGTCTGCGCCCCAGGAGGAAATTTCAATGCCGGTCAGGACGATTTCTCGATAGCCCTCCCGTTCCAGCTCCCGCGTCCGCTCCGCCGCCGTTTCCAGCGGCAGGGACCGGATCGGCCCGCGGGCATAGGGGATGATGCAGTAGGAACAGAAGTTGACGCAACCGTCCTCCACCTTCAGCATGGCGCGGGTACGGCCCTCCAGCCCTCCGGCGGGGAGGACCTCAAACGCGCGGCGGTCAAAGGCCCGGTCCATGGATTCCATGGGTCTGCGGTCCTCCAGCTCCTGCTCGAGAAGGTCCACAAAGCCCATCCGGTCCCCGGTGCCGGAGATCAGGTCCACATCCAGCTTCCGGACGTCCTCCGGGTGGGTCTGGGCGTAACACCCGCAGACGGCCACCACCGCGCCCGGATGCTCCCGCCGGGCGCGGGAGAGCATCTGGCGGGACTTCTGGTCGCTGACGGCGGTGACGGAGCAGGTGTTGACCACATAGGCGTCCGCGCCGTCTGAAAAGGGCACGATTTCATGGCCCCGGCGGCGGAGCTCCTGCTCCATGGCCTGCGTCTCATACTGATTTACCTTGCAGCCCAAAGTGTAAATGGCAATTCTCATGGATTCTCCTTGCTATTTCAGGCAATTTTCTTTATAATAATAAGACTGTGCAATACAAAGCTGTGCCGCGAGCGGCACAGCTCCATTATACTTGCAATTTATCTCTGGGGCAAGCCCCAATCAAAGGAGTGTTTCCAATGATCTATCTCGATCACGCCGCCACCACGCCGGTGCCCAAAGCGGTGGCGGACGAGATGTACCGTGTGCTGACGGAGGAGTATGGAAATCCCAGCTCTCAGTATGCCTATGGCCGGGAGGCGCGGCGGCTGGTGGACGACTGCCGCGGGGAAATCGCGGACGCTCTGGGCTGTGAGCCGGGGCGGCTGTTTTTCACCGCCTGCGGCACGGAGTCCGACAACTGGGCGTTTACCGCGGCTCTGTGGCAAAACCGGCGGGTGGGGAAGCACATTGTCACCACCGCTGTGGAGCACAGCGCGATTCTGGAACGGTGCAGATGGCTGGAACAGGACGGGTACGAGGTCACCTTCCTGACTCCGGACCGGGACGGAAATATTTCCGCGGAAGCGGTGCTGGAAGCCGTCCAGCCCGACACGGCGCTGGTGAGCGTAATGCTGGTAAACAACGAGACGGGGAATGT
>JAEWYA010000102.1 GCA_023395775.1 Bacillota bacterium | reverse complement strand
GCCTGCGAGTGTGTGCTGGAATTAAAGGCCCGTCATCCGGAGGTCACGGTGGAGGCTGCGCTGCCCTGCCCCACCCAGGCGGAAGCCTGGCCGGAGACGGAGCGGTCGCGGTACCGGCGGCTTTTGGGGCGGTGCGACTATGAGACCATGGTCTCCGCCGCATACAGCCCCAGCTGTATGCAGCGCCGGGATCGGTACATGGTGGACCATGCGTCGCTCCTGATCGCCATGTTCGACGGCAGCTCCGGCGGTACCCGTTATACCATGGAATACGCCATGCGGCGGGGTCTGGATGTGGTGGACCTGCCCATTACGGAGGAAACTCAATGAACGAACTGAAACTGATCGCCCCGGCAAAGCTGAACCTGACGCTGGACATTCTCCGCCGGCGGGAGGACGGCTATCACGACTTGAAAATGGTGATGATCTCCGTGGACCTGTGCGACGATTTGACGGTGCGCCTGCGGGACGACGGAAAGATCCATGTCCGTGTCCCCGGAACGGATCTGCCTGAGGGCGAAGACAATCTGGCAGGGAAGGCAGCACGGACGTTTTTCAACTCGACCGGGCTGGCGCCGGGGGTGGAAATCACCATTGAAAAGCACATTCCGTCTCAGGCGGGCATGGCCGGCGGTAGCTCCGACGCGGCGGCAGTACTGCGGGCGCTGCGGAAACTGCTGCGTCCGGAGCTGACAGCCCGCCATTTGGAGGTCATGGGGGAGCGGGTCGGCAGCGACGTACCCTACTGCGTCCGGGGCGGTACTGCTCTGGCGGAGAGCAGGGGAGAACGGCTGACGGACTGGCCGGGAATGCCGCCCTGCCAGATTGTGGTGTGCAAGCCGGAGTTTGGCCTATCCACGCCGGAGCTGTTCGGGAGGGTGCAAGCGGAGAAGCTGCGCTTACGGCCGGACCACGCTGCCATGTATGCCGCCCTGCTCAGCGGGGATTTGAGCGCTGTGGCCGCGCAGATGGCCAATGTGTTTGAAGAAGTGCTGACGCCGCAGGAGTCGGAGACGGTTCGGGACATCAAAGCGCGGCTGTGCCGCTGCGGCGCGGAGAATGCGCTGATGACCGGTTCCGGTCCCACGGTGTTCGGGCTGTTCCAAGGTCACGAAGGCGCCCGACGGGCTTTTGAGGAGCTGCGTCCGCTTTATCCCCGGACGTTTTTGACTCGGCCTTTGCAGGAGGTATGAATTTTTTCGTTTCTGTCTAAACTTTTCCCAGAGGCCAATTGGCCCGTACATCTCCCACCCTTGGGCGGGAACGGAAAAGGACGGAAACGGCATGGAAAAGACAAAGGAGCGGCGCACCCACAAAGCGCGCCGTGTTTTGGAGATCGCGCTGGGAATCGGACTGGCCGTGGCGCTGATCTGGGGGACGACCGCGCTTCACCGCCAGCAGGAGCTGGCGGACCGGGTGGTGCGGCTGCATATTCTGGCAAACTCCGATTCGGAGGAGGATCAGGCGCTGAAGCTGCAGGTACGGGACAGGATTCTGGACCGGGCCACGGAAATTTTGGAGCAGTCGAAAGACCGGACAGAGGCGGAAGCCGCGCTGCGCTCCGAACTGCCGGAGCTTCAGCGTCTTGCGGCAGAGGAAATTGCCGCCCAGGGGTACGACTATCCCGTCACGGCGGAGTTGGCTGAGACCGCTTTCCCCACCCGGGAATACGACGATTTTACCCTCCCCGCCGGAGATTATCTGGCGCTGCGGGTAGTCATCGGCGCGGGAGAGGGGCACAATTGGTGGTGCGTGGTGTTTCCGCCCCTGTGTACCGCCTCGACAACCGACCTGGCGGAAACCGCCATGTCCGCCGGTCTGAGCGGTGACGACGTGAATCTCATCACGGAGGACGGGAGCGGCTATGTCCTGAAATTTAAGTCCATCGAGATTTGGGAAGCGCTGAAAGAAAAATTCTCATGACACGCGGGGAAGCTTGGGAGGGTGAGGTCAGAATGCAATATAAAAGTCCGCTGCTGGTGGTGAAGGACCTGCAACAGTCGCTGGAATTCTATCAAAAGGTGCTGGGACTGCGCAAAACCGCCGATTTTGGAGCAAATGTGACGCTTACCGGCGGTATTTCCCTTCAGTCCGAGGAAAGCTGGCTGGACTTTATTGACCGAAAGCCATCCGATTTGACGTATGGAGGCAATGTCTCCGAGCTCTATTTCGAGGCGGAGGACTATGATGCGTTCCTGAAAGAGCTGGAGGGCGCGGAGTTGGTGCACCCGCCGATTGAACACCGCTGGGGACAGCGGGCCGTGCGGCTGTACGACCCGGACCGGCATGTGATCGAGGTGGCGGAACCTCTGGCGGCGGTCGCCCGCCGGTTCCGGGATGCGGGATTGACGGAGGAGGGCATTGCAAAGAGAATGGACGTGCCGCCGGGAATGATTCGCCGCCTGCTGAAGTGAACAGAAAGAAAGAGCCGCCGGAACGAAGGTCCCGGCGACTCTTTTGGTATGCAATACAGAAAAACAAATCAGTTGCCCTTCAACTGGAAGCGGTTCACCAGATCCCGGAGCGTCTGAGCCTGAGCGGACAGCTCCTCGCTGGATGCGGCGGTTTCCTCCGCCGTGGCGCTGTTGGTCTGCACCACCCGGGAAATCTGCTCAACGCCCTGAGAGACCTGGTCAATGGAGTGGGATTGTCTGTCGGAGGACTGTGCGATCTGGTCCACAGCTTGAGTGACGGACTTGATGTCCTCCACCGTGGAGCGAAGGGACGCGGCGGTTTCGTCCGCCAGCGCGCTGCCGCGCTGAACGGCATCTGTGGAGGCCTGAATCAGGTCTGCCGTACCCTTGGCGGCCTCGGCGGATTTAGAGGCCAGATTTCGCACTTCATCCGCCACCACGGCGAAGCCGCGTCCGGCGTTTCCGGCCCGGGCAGCTTCAATGGCGGCGTTCAAGGCCAGGATGTTGGTCTGGAATGCTATGTCGTCGATGGATTTGATAATCCGGCTGATCTGCTGGGACTGCTCGTTGATGTCGCTCATGGCGGAGATTAGCTGCTGCATGCGCTCGTTGCTTTCAGAGACGCGGTCCGCCGCCGCGTCCACATCGCCGCTGGTCTTACGACAGTCGGCGGCATTGGCGCGTACCTGCTGAGACAGATCTTCGATGGTAGCAGAAAGCTCCTCCACGGCGGAGGCCTGCTCCGATGCACCCTGAGAGAGAGTCTGCGCCCCGGCAGAGAGCTGGCTTGCACCCACGGAAACCTGATCGGAAGCCTGATTGATCTGAGCCATCGTTTGATTCAGAGAGACGGAGATATTTTCAAGCGCCGCCTTGATTCGGGCAAACTCACCCACATACTCGCGGGTGAGGGTAAAGGTGAGATTGCCCTTGGCAATCTCGCCCAGAACGGCGGCGATCTCGCTGATATAATCCACATAATCGTGGAGTCGGTCCACGGTTTTGCCGAAGTTGGCGGACAGAGCGCCAAACTCATCACCGGACCGGTAATCCAGCTTGGCGGTCAGATCGCCGTCGGCAATGCGGCGGGCAACGCCGTCCAATTTTTTCACAGGGACGACGACCATCCGGCGGATGAAAACAAAGACCAGTACAATCATGACCGCAATGGCAATGACGGCAATGATGGAGAGCAGGGTGGTCAAAGCAGTCAGATCCTGCACAATCTCGGCTTTTGGAACATAGGACACCGCGATCCACCCGCACCCGGGGACCTGCTGCAGATCCAGACACATCTGCCCGTTGCCGGACGAACAGGTCTGCAGGCCGTATGTTTCGCTGCCGAGCCACTGGGCCAACTGGGAATAGAGGGGATCGTCGGCGTGGTCGGTCAAAAGCGTGCCCGTCACGGTGTCGTCCTTGTGCCCGATGATCATGCCGGTACCGCTGTCCACCAGCAGCGTACTGCCGGTCTGCTCAATCTGTACCTGCTTAACGATGTCGGAGATGGCGGTCAGCTGGATGTCCGCCGCGGCCACGCCGCGGGTGCCGCCGTTCTTATAGTGCAGGGCGGCGGCGGCGAAGATCACGTTGTTCCCCGTGATGGCGTCCAGATAGGGGGAGCCGAAGACAAAGCTGTTGGAGTTCAGCCCCGCCTGATACCAGACTCTTTCGCGGGGGTCATAGCCGGCATCGGGGACCCAGCTGCCATGAAGGAATCCCCCGGTGGTGGTACCATAATAGATACCGTCCGGAATGGCGCTGTTGATACCGGCGGTGTGCCGGATATAGGCAAGCTCCTCCTCCGGCGTCATGGACATGTACTCCAGTGTGTCCCGCTCCGCGTCCAGCGTGGAGGTAATGTCGTTCATCCAGGCCTGGACCAAGTTGACCACGCTGTTGGTGTTGGCCTCCAGAAGGGAGTTGCCTTTTTCCAGCAGAATCTTGGAGGTGGCCGACTGGACCGCGATCACGATACCCCCAATCACCACGATAATGATGGGGATCAGGGCCGCCAGCAGCTTTGCCTGAATGCCGAAGCCCTTTTTCCTGCCGGGGGACCTGACTGCCAAATTTCCGGTGGACGTTTTTTGTTCGGTTGCCATGATGCTCTTGAGATTGAAATTCTTTATAGGTTCTTTCTCTTGCAAATTCTTCATCTCTTCTGCGCCCTTTCATGATGAAACATGCCCGCCGATCCATCTATGCGCCGTGTTCTCTTCAGATGCCACGGAGCCGAGGGTGAAAGAAAATCACATAGAACAACAGGGCAATTTCAATTTTCTCTGCGCGCCGCCGCAAAGACAGCCCCTCAACCATTCGTGCGGCAGCAGAACTGACCACCGTCGCTTATTATAGCAGTCTGCTGCTGACTTTACAAGATACATTGGAAATATCTTCAAATATGGCAAAAAAGTGTAACCAAATTTTGCTAAAATTACAATCAGCAGTGGAATACTCAGACGCTAATGCTGATGGTTTTGCTCTCCGTGGAATCCGTCCAGTCGCTGGAGGTGATGACCTTGAATTTCAGTTCCACATCGGTGATCTTGGTGATGCTGTTCTGATCCAGCGCACTCTGATAGAGTTTGATGTCGCTGTTGGCCTTTTTTCCCGCGGCGACCTCGCAGGAAAAGATACTGTCAGTCATGAAGCCATTGACAGAGAAGTCCCGTACCTGCACCATGATGCCCTTGCTGGAATTGTTTTCAATCCGCAGATTGATATTGGATCCGCCCAGAGACGAAGACCCGGCAGTGATGCCCAGATAGTAGATTTTTACGTTGTTCTGATCGTACACCAGCTTTTCCGTTGCAGGCGTTTCCTCCGTTTTCGCCCCGGCGGTCTTCAGCACCACCGTGTTGGCACTTCCATCCCAGGAGACGTCCAGCCCCAACGCCTCAGCCAGCGCCCGGACAGGAAGATAATTGGTCCCGTCCAACATGAACGGCTCCACGGCATTGCCCGTTGCGTCCTTCAAATCCAGCTTTTTACCGTCCAGCGAAACCTGAATATTCTTATATTCCAACGTTTTCTGAATATTTGCCACTGAGGCTCCCGCCATGCAAATGGAGGAGACCAGCAGGAGCGTGGTGAGTACTCCGGCGATAAAGCCTTTCAAACCGTTTATTTTCATTGTAAAAATGACCCCTTTCTTTACTCTCCCGCATTTTGTATGTTTGGACGCCGTGGTCGGGAGAAAACTACGGGTGCAGGTTAATTTTACCACCACGTCGAAAAAAAGGCAAATTTTCCAGGCAAAATGCTGAAAAGCCCTATGCCGTCAAAACGCGCGAAAAGGGTAGCCGCTGCAGCGCAAGGGCACGCAAAATAAACAGCCCTGGCTTAAAAGTCAGGGCTGTTGCTCTGCTCACCTGTCTGCCGGCGACGCCAGTCAGAGTGATTGGTCACGCGCTGCTGTTTTGAGGTTGCCCGCCATTAAAGGGCTGAACTCAGTTGCGAAACAAAGGATTCCATACTGTCTACGGGGACGCTTTGAATTTTAAGGAGGAGCCGCTGCTTCTGCTGGGGGGTGCAGGTGTCGTAGATGTGAGCGGCCTCCGGGTTTTCCCGCAGGAGCGCTCCGAAGGCCATGGCGGAGGAAATGCCGCTGTCCATAAAAATCACCTCTTAAAGCAGTATACCGTTTCAGAAAAAATTTATACCGGAAAGAGCCCACCTCGGAATGTAAAAATGTCTGTCCGGGGTTTGTGCGAAAGAAAAAGCGGCATTTCCGTTCATTCCAGCATCCAGTGCGGGTAAAATTCGGCTCGGCGTGCGTGTGCGCACACCGGGCACAAAAATCAGATTGTAGCAGAGTTGAACCGCAGGGCATGGCATTGGTTGGATCTTGATTGAGGTAAAGTTAAAAAGAAATCATTTTATCAAAAAAGAAAAAAAATTGGATTTAGCTGTTGACAAAGCCGCCTTTCTTTGCTATACTGACAACTGTTCTGAGCGCCGCATAGTGTTGCGAGACAATGCTTTTGGGATTTGGCACAGGTATTTGTCTGGGCCCGTTTCTTCAGCAAGGTGTTCTTGAAAACTTTATATTGTATTCTTTTCTATCTGGGGGATTAGCTCAGCTGGGAGCCCAGCACAAGCGTGTAACCACCCCCGCAAAAAGTTAATAAATGCACTTTCCCACATCTGGGGGTATAGCTCAGCTGGGAGAGCGCTTGAATGGCATTCAAGAGGTCAGCGGTTCGATCCCGCTTATCTCCACCATATCAAGGGAAAGTGCGTTTTCTCGCCTCTGAAAAGGGGCGAGTTTTTTTATGCCGCAATTTCCACGATCTCCATTCCCAAGCTGAATTGGCGGAAATCAATGTTAAAGTCAATGTGCAGTTTGTAGTCCCGGTAGACTTCCACCCGCTTAATCAGGCAGTTGACGATCATCTTTTTTGCCTCCAGACTGGCGGTATCGTACATATCCGCCCAAGCAATCACATCGTCATATTGCGCGTTCAGCGCGGCCAAGACGGCCTGTCCTTCGTTATAGGCGGCCTGCGCTTCTTCAAATTGCTTTTGGAGCCCGGCGCATTTAGTCTCGGCCTCGGTGATAAGGGTGCTCAGCATTTCCTTTGGAAAGGCGCTTTCCCCGCGCAGGGCCTTGATGACCTCAGCTTTCAGCATATCAAGATCCGCCGTGGCCTTGGTGTAGTCGGCCCGGACAGAGGTAAGCAGACTTTTCCGCTCCTCCATCTTTTCCCGGTAGCGCACATTTACGATCTCGCTTTTTGGGACGGCTTTCATGCGTTCAAAAATCTGGCGTACCAGCTTATCCACAATGCCGTCGAGAATATGGGCCGTGTAGCCCGTCTGGCCGTCGCACTCGGTCTGTTTGCGGGTCTTGCCATAGCAGATATACCGCACACGCTTTACCACCCGGCTGGGGTCATCCTTGCAAGGGTACGCCTTGCCGTTGGTAGTAAGGGTCAGACGTGCCCCGCAATGGCCGCAAAAGACGTTGCCGGATAAGAGCGAATTGCCCGCAATATTGCGGGGGACGGTACGCTCCGGCTCGGCGGCGTTGGCGCGCGAGGTGCGGATATGCTGAGCGGCTTCAAACAGTTCGGGGGAAATCAGTTGCAAATGGGGCTGTACCGGGGAACGGCTTTCACCGCTCCGCAGTACGCCGGTATAGGTGAGATTACAAATGATACCCCGAATTGTTGCGTGATGCCATTTCTTGCCCGTCCGGGCCCGGTAGCCCTGATTGTTCAGGTAGGTGGCGATCCGCTGGGCCCCGTAGCCCTCGTGAACGTATTTATCAAATACGATACGGACAACAGTGGCCTCGGCCTCATTGACGGCCAGCGTGTAGAGCTCATGCTTTTTCTTGTTGAACCGTCCGCTTTTCACAAGGTCGTAGCCATAGGGGGCGCTGCCGCCCTTGAAGCCGCCGTCCTCAACGAGCTGGCCCAATGCGGTTTTCGTGCGGATTGAGGTTTTTTCACTTTCGCCGTCGGCCTGCCAGAAGCGGATGTAGTTGGTAAGTTTGTCGGTGTGATTGTCGAAGCGCTGTTCTCCCTCTTGCGTGCTCCATACCCGGACGCCGTTTTTTACGAACCATTCTACAACAAAGGGCGTTTCATCCGCGATGCGGCCAATGCGGTCGAACATGAACACCAGAAGAATATCGAACTTGCCCTGCTTGGCGTGTTCCTTAATGATTTGGAGCTTATCACGGTTTTCAGCCCGTACTTTGTGGCCGGACACGCCGTCCTCCTGTTCCTCGTGAACAATCGTCCAGCCCTTTTCTTCGGCAAAACGGTGACAGGCTTTCCGCTGCATAGGAATGTCCGCCTGACTTTTATCGTCGTAGTCCACCTGCTTGTCGGTAGACACTCTATATAAGCAATAAACTCGGTTTTCCATGTATTGATCCATCCTTTCAAATCGTCATGGGGCAATCTGAAAGAGACGTTTCAATACGCAGGAATGATGAAATTGTCAAGGTACATGGGGCTTCCCCCCACTACTATTATCCCTCTGTTCGGGGGCCATTGCAACTGTGCCCATGAAGCCCCTTGACGGGGCTCGGCTGACAAAGGACGAAATTAAAATCTGTTTCACATGAGTAATCGCGTCTGTATTGACAGTATCAGCGAATGACGCGGAAACCTCATAGCCATCGACGGCAAAAATTTTGTCTCGGTGTATTTGTTGCATAGAAACCTCCTTTACGGGTGGTGGAAATATGGCGACTGCTCCCCGTGTCCCGTGGGGAAACGCGAAAGGGCGGCACCCATAAAAGGATGCCGCCCTTTGGCCTGTCCTCACCTTGGGACAAAGTGTCTCATAGTCAATAGGGACTGTTTTCGTAGTGCTGCTCGGCCTCTTCCAAGGTTTTGAAGTCAAAAACGTAGTAAAGCTCGCCCACCACGCGCCGGATGTCCTCGGGCTTAAAACCACAGTTTTCCATTGCGTAGATCACATAGCCTCTGCAAGAGCCGTTGCTCCACGGTTGGGCAAGCAGGGCCGCCAGTGTAGGATCATAATTCATGGTGCGCGCCTCCTATCAAAATTAGGGAGCGCCGCGCTCATTTTCTTGCCCTGTCGCAAGACAGCATACTCGGCGCAGCGCTCCCGCATGGGATGCGGCGGCCCGGAGGGACAGACGGCCAGCCTGTCCTCCGGCGGATCGTGGCCGTGGGATGGCCCGGCCCACTTGCGGCGCTGGTATGGATCGCTCGTTCCCGTGGAGAAAGTCGCAGCGTACCCGCCGCCCGGCTCCCCGCGTTATGCTCGGGACCGCCCGCTATTCAGTTAAGAGGGGCTTATCCTCCTCTTATATACCAAGGACAAAAAACGGCCAAATGGAGACGCCAATTAAAGATTTTTTCTCAAATATTTTTTCATGGACTCCAGACCGGCCCGGACGGAACGGCGGACGGCGCTTTGATCCACACCCTCGGCCCGAGCAATCTCCCGGTAGCTCTTGCCGAGAATGAGGTGGGCATCCACGCGGCGGCCCTGGATCTCCGGCAGGGAGTTGAGGGCGTTCCACAAATGATGGAACCGCTCCATGCGCTCCAGCAGCTCCTGGGGCGTGGGTTCATGCAGGCAGGCCGAGTATTCGATCCCGTCCTCGCGGTCAAGGGAATACTGCGCCTTGTTGCGGGTGAGCCGCCGCTGGTGGGCGGCCTCATACAGTCGATTGGCCCGGAGCTCCTCGGCCACCGCCTCGGTTACTTCAATGAACTCGTCCGATATGTACCACGGGTAAAATTCCCGCAAATTGATCGTTGTCATAGTTTGACCTCCATTTCTGATTTTTGCTGGGGAACGGGGAAAATCAGAAATGGGGCGGCGGGGATCGGCACCCTGGGGAGCCGCACCGCACCTTGGGACAAAGTGTCTCGAAGCTGACGGATGATAAAAGAAAAGCGTCCGCGCAGCGTAAAGCCAAGCGGACGCACGAAACTATATTTACATTTAGATAATGCTGTATTTCATATCCATAGCCGGATGATCCCGGAGGGAAAGCTATGCTTTTTTTAGCTGATGGAGGTTGTGGGCATTCTGTAAAGATAAGATAAACACGGCGATACCTCCGTTAGATACCGCCGTGTTTACGGTGTAAATTTGTCGCAAAACGGCGGCCTGATATTGTCAAACCGCTGTTTTACAAATCCAATTATTAACGCACGCAGAGCCAATAAATCATGGACGAAAACTCACGGTTTATCGGCTCTGCGTCTTAGCGTCTGGCTCTGTGATAACTGTCGTATTTAATTTTCTTACAGAAATAAGTGTTTCTTTTTTACATTTGGGGCAAAACAAAGGAAAATTTTCAAGCACGGTATTATCACAAATCTTGATCCGCGTTTTACTGTTGCAGTTAGGGCATAATATCCATTCTGTTTTTCTCATAGCTTGGTTCCCGCCTCACATTTCGCGTAACTCCCACTGCTTTGTAGAAAATGTGATGCACCCACCCACAATGATCAACGTCAAGACGAAGTAACGGAGATCAAAACCAAACATGGCTACTTCATACACATCGTAGTACCGTAGAGGGGTTAGATAGTCTAAAAAACGATTTCCTGTGTACTCGGCAGTGATCGCAACCGTGTAAGCAGCCAGCACGGAAATCGCGCCTACGCGCACTGCTGTTTTATAGGAACTGAAAAGGCTTGAGAACAGCAGACCTAAGGCAAAAAAGAGAAGCTGTGTCAAGAACATTCCAAACACGGTTGCAATTTCATCTCTTGGCTGTTCAAGACCGCCCATAGGGAGAATAATTGCAAAATAATTGCACACACCACTGAACAGGGAAAATACCAGTAGGTTCAGCCCGGAAACGACCACCTTCGATAGGACAATGGCCTTCCGTTCCACAGGTTTTGTGAACAGATATTCAGAGGTTCCTAATTTCTTTTCTTTCGCCACACAGGACAGACCCAAGGAAACCGCATAAGCAAAAGCCAGCAGCCCCTCCCAAAAATAAATACACGCGTACCAGCCAATGCAGGTTGTTAAATCAGCTTTTACCCCAAACATAATCATAACCAGTTTTGGAAATTGGCTGATGGTTCGCGCCATTTCATCTAAACTGTCCTTCAAGGATAATAATTCAAAATAGCAAAAACCGCACAGTAGCAGCATGATCCCCAGCCAGATCAGCAGGGTCTTTCTGCTTTGACGAAATTCGTTTTTTACCAATATGTTCATATCTACACTCCTTTATGAGCGAAACTGGATGTCTTTTTTCAAAAAGGAAAAATAAGACGACACCAAAAGCAGGACAAACAACAGCACGCACCATCCCAAGTAATCCAACTCATAGAAACCAGAATTAGAAATCTCAGCCGCGCGAAAGAAAGAGTACGGGGACAAGAAACTAAAGGCTCGGTTGCTGACAATATTGGAAAAACTGGTAATGCAATACTCGATAAAGACAATTAACCCAGCAGTCAAAAGCGGGCTGCGGTTGCGTGAAAATAGAACGCCTACCAGAAGTCCCATAGTGGCAAGGAACAGCGTGACCAGCAAAAGGGACAGGGAAATCAGAAAGAACTCCCCCCAGTCGATGCCGGAGCGGAACAGGGCCAACGCCAGAAAAGAAGCGAGAAGGTATAGTACGCTTACGATCACCACACCGGTAAAAACCGTGAACGCCTTTGCCCAGTAAATCGTTTTTCTGGTATGGGGCTTTGTGAAAAGGTATTCGGAGGTTCGCTCCGAGCACTCCTTGGTATGAATGGAGATACCAAAGTGCATCCCGAAAATACCGGACGCAATCATAAAGAAGCTGGTGAGGAAGGCGTAAATGCCTAATGGCGAGGTCAGATATTCCATGGACACGCCAACGCCCTTGTAAAAATCGCTCGTACCAAGCGTTTCATAGAGTTCTCCGGTGGAAACATCCATAAAACTGTAATAAGTAGGCGTCATCAAAAAGATACACAGGGCCAAGGCGATGGCCCAACCCCAAATATAGTTCCGATGCCTTTTCAATTCATACTGAAAAATTACCATGCCCGACGCCCCCTTCATTCATAATAGTGCATGAAAATCTCCTCCAAGGAGGGGTCTTCCAAGAGTACATCGTCCAAAGAAAGCAAGTGGATTTTATCAATGACAGCTGTAATATTTCCGTTATACAGAAAGGAAACAGAAGTCTGGTCAGCAGTCTCCGTATAGTTGGCAATACCGGGCAAATCAAAGAAATCTCGGGAGATCACGTTCTTTGCACGCAGACTCACTTTTTTGTAGCCGCTCTCGCGCAATTCTTTGATGGACTGAATCCCAATGAGTTGTCCCTCCTTTAGAATAGCCACTCGATCACACAACTTTTGCACCTCGCTGAGTACATGAGAGGAGAAGAATATGGTTAC
Organism: Bacillota bacterium; assembly: GCA_023395775.1. GTDB lineage: Bacteria > Bacillota > Clostridia > Oscillospirales > Oscillospiraceae > Oscillibacter. The sequence continues at coordinate 6,398 of JAEWYA010000102.1, read as the reverse complement.
TCCACGGCTGTTTTCCTCCTTCAGAATATCGTAGAATGATTGCTGGATCAGTGGGTCAAGACCGCTGGTGGGTTCGTCCATAATAATCAACTTAGGAGAAACCATGATTGCTGATACAATACCCACTTTTTTCTTATTGCCTAAGGACAGGTCAGCAATCCTGCGGGACAAGTCCAGATTGAGACGGTCGGAAAGTTCATTCATTTTTACTTTACAGTCCATACTATACAAATCGGCTGTGTACTGCAAAAGCTCCCGGACTTTCATATTCTCATAATAACTGTTTTCACTGGGAAGATAGCCAACATCTTTGGCAATCACACTTGCCTTGGTTCGGCAATCCAGGCCGAAGATGGACGCGCTGCCGCCGGTGGGGCGAATGAGGCCCATCAGGGTACGGATTGTTGTGGATTTACCCGCGCCGTTGGGGCCAATAAAGCCAAAAAATTCACCCGAATTTACAGAGAAAGTTAGATGATTGATCCCTCGGTGCTTGCCGTAGTGCTTACTCAGTTCGTTCAAAACAATCGCTTGATCGCTCATTTCTGGTATTCCTCCTTATAAAAATTTTTTCTCAAAATCGCGACATTCTTTTGAAAATCATTCATGACGGTATCAAAATCAAAGGTGTTTGCTCCACGGTATCGGGCCGCATAGCCCTCAGCCATCAGCAAAAGCATTTGGAACACAGGTCCAGCATCTTCCGGGTTCTTAAATTTCAATGCATCGTCATCACGAAGCACCAGATCGTTTCTAAACTTGCTGGTATCATCGGTCAAGATGCCCAAAACATCAACTACCTCAGGTGAAGTTTCCTCCCACACACTGGCAAAAAATTGAGCGATAAAAGGTTGCTTTTTGAAACTCTCTGCTTTCATTTTGCTGGAAACCAGTATTCGTTCAAACAAATCTGTTTGTGCATCAAGAGATGCCTTATCAAATGTCTGTTCGATGATTTTTTTACAATAATCAAGCAAGAAAATATATAACTGTTTTTTACTGCCAAAATACTGGAACACAGACGCTTTGGAAATATTTGCGGTTGTCGCAATATCATTGATTGAGGCTTTTTCATAACCAAATTTACCAAAGCACTGGAGCGCCGCATTTAGAATAGACATTCTCTTTTCTTCGGACAATGCCATAAACTTATCCACCATAATTCCTCCTCTTGCAAAATAACCGATTCGGTTATTTACAGTATAGCATCAATAACCGAATCGGTCAACACAATATTGGTTTTTCTATTCTCGTTTCTCATAAATAGTGTTTTGATAATAAGTCCATTTTTGTAGCCAATAGTTATATGAAATTAAATATTTGGTCTTATGAAATTATAAATCGTTCAAATACTATTACCTGAAATGTAAAATTACATTGGGTGATGTCTATGCAATTTGAACGCGATGAGCGCAAATTTGATTTCCACGATATAGGGCTTGCTATCAAGCGGGCTCGTGAAGCCAGCGGTATGACACAGGAGCAACTGGCCTATATTATTGACCGCGATCCCCGCACCGTCATGTATAACGAAAACGACGGTCAGCATCCGAGCTTGAACACTTTTTATCAAATGGTGACAATGTTCGATATATCGGTGGATCAGTTCTTTTATCCTGATATGAGCGCGGACGCCGCGTGTAAAAAGCGTATTGACGTAATGCTCAGTTCTATGGATGAAAAGGACTTGCGGCTGGTGGAAACTATAATCCGGGCAATCAAAGAAGCCAAGGAAACGGAGGAAGTGTGAAAACACGGACTCCGTTTTTTTGCGCGGTTTCGGGTCGCGCACGTTTCAGCAAGCAGGGCGAGTGTGTTCACACTCGCTATTTTTGCGCCCCGAGGGGCCGCAAAAATGCTTGTTGGGGAGCCTCCCCAAACCCGGCGGACTTCGGGACAAAGTGTCCCGAAGTGGCGGTGCGCTGCGCCTTTTGTCTGCGGCCCGGCGCTAACGCTCCTGGGCCTTATTTTCCCGCCCGCCCGTCGCGCCGAGCAGGTGGTCGATGTTGGCCTTGATCGCCACGGCCTCCCGCATCTCCTGTTGGGCCTTGCGGTATTCCGCATAAAGGGCTCTTTTCTTTTCGGCCAGCTCACGGCGGGATTTTTTGAGCGCGTCCATCTTGGGTAGCTTGGCCCCGGCCAGAATATCGTTCATGGCGGCCTTGGCCGCCCGGTAGCTGGCGAGCTCGGCCTCGTGCTCCGCAAGATATTTCCTGCTGTACCGGGCCGCTTTGTAGCCATCAAATACGGGGCGGGCCTTGGCATACTCCACCGTGGCAGCCATGAGCTCGGACAATTTGGCAAGGGCCTCCTCGGGGTCCCGCAGTTCCCCGGCCAGCGCATGAAAGTGATCCACGGCCCCGGAGGTCTTGGCGGCCAGCGCGTCATAGTCCCCCAGCTCATGCTCCCGTAGATATTGCAGGGCGGCGGCCATCTGTTTGAGGTTGTAGACCTTGGCCCACCGCTCATAGGCGGGGCCCTTGCCCTCACTCAACCGCGCCTGGATGTCAATAATCAAGTTGATCCGCTGGGGCGGCGGTGCCTCGTCCGGGATCACCGGGGCGGGCCGCTCCCCGGCGATCACTGCCCGGATGTCCTCGGGATCGTAGCCGCCCCCCAGCGTGGATGCCCGGAGCCGGGTGGGCTTCTTCTGCCCCGGCACAAGAAAAGAGATCACGCCGCCCCGCCCACGCTTCACGGCATACCCGGCCTCGTCCAAAGATAACAGGAACGCCTCGAAGTCGGCGGGCTTTTCTGCCAGCGCGTCCCCGATGGCAAGGCGGAGCCGCTGTTGGGCGGCCGGGGGCCGCTCCCCGATCCATTGGCCGTAATGGAGGAAACGCCCCTTGCTGTGCAGCTTGGGGGTAGCAATTACAGACAGGTCGTTTTCCAGACACACCCGGTCGGAGAGCCGCCGCAGGGCGCTGGCCGATCTGAAGAAATCCCGGTATTTATGGGTACAGTCCAGCGCGGTGGAGTTGTAATAAATATGGTTGTGAATGTGCTGACGGTCTGTGTGGGTGGCAACAAAAAAGGCGTGTTTGCCTTTCGTCCAGCGCATGGCCGTCTCATAGCCAACACGGTTTGCCTCCTCGGGGGTAATCTCTCCGGGCTTGAACGACTGGCGGATCTGATAGCAAAGCACATCCGCGTCCCGCCGCTGTTCCCGGCCCGTGATCGCTTTATACTTTGCCTTGGAGAGTAGGAACTCCGCGTCGGCGGTCATGTGGTCGCACTCATAGCAGGAGATCAACTCCCCGCCCTGGGTCTTGTCCGGGTTCTGCCCATATTCAAAACGGTCTTTCAGCGACTGTGCGATGGTTTCCCCCTTGCTGATGTGGTGGGTAATCAAGCGCGTTGTGGCCGTGGGTATTCCTCCTTTCCGAGAAAAAAGCGGCGGCTGTGTTCAGCCGCCGCCCCGTTACTTTGGGACACTTTGTCCCGAAGCCGTCAGCCTGTGATAAAGCACTTCAAAGAGTAGTTGAGCCCGTCCAGTTTGTCGATCAGCCACTCGGCCACGGCGGGCAGGCCAAAGGGGGAAAGGCAAAATGCTATGACAAGTCCTTGGACGCCCCAGGCGGTATTGCCTTGAATAAAAAGCTCAGACAGCGCACAGACGGCAAAGAGCAGCGACAAGATGTCGAGGGCCCAGGATGCCAGCGAAAAGAGAAAGGACAGCACCGCAACCGTGATGGTCAGCGCAAGGACAAAGGGGGCGGCAAAGAGTTTCAGAATGATCCGCATAGCTTGTAACCTCCTTAAAAAGTTTCCGTTATCCCTTACAATACCATTATAACTCCGCCAAAATGGGACAACAAGGATGCCTTTGACGCCCCTGGCTTTGGGACACTTTGTCCCGAAGTAGAGAAAACCGGGGGACGGCATAAGACCGTCCCCCGGACATTCATAGCTCCACAACAGCGGATAACTTTTTGAGCAGGTCGGACAGCGGCCCCCACAAGGCCGCATAGTCCTTTTGAAGCTGGGTAATTTCCTGGGGGTAAATGCCGCCGTAGGTATTGGCCTGGATCGCCACTTGATTGAGGTTGTTTGCACACCGGCGCTGCAAGGACACCAGCTCCCGGATGTCCGAGAGGTCAACGTGGAGCACATACCCGTTGAGGGCCATTTTCCGCACAAAGGCCCCCATATTGCGAACGCCCGCCTCGTCCATGCGCTCTTGCAGCAGGGCCAGTTCCTCCTCGGACACCATGATGTGCAGATGAACCGGGCGGCGGCGCTTTTTCGTCATCGCTCCTCGCGCTCCCGGCTGCGGCGCTTGTTGGGCGGCTCCTTCACCTTGTCCAGATCCTTCTCCCGTTCCGGGGGCGGGGCCGGGGGCTGATTGTTCAGAATGCCGTCGATCATGTTGTAGTTGTGCTCGGCGGCAATCTCCGCGCTTTTCATGGGATTATACTTTTCGTCCATGCTTGTTCCTCCTATCGGTCGCCCCGGTCGGGGGCTTTCTTTTTGGGGCTGTGGCCGTCCCGGTCGGCCTCGGCCAGTTTTGCGGCCTCTTTCATCTGCTGGGCGATGGGGCGGGCCCTGTCACCGCTTTTCCGCGACAGCTCGGGGTTGCCGGGGGCGGGGCGCAGCTCATAGTCCGCCGCCTGCTGTTCGGTCAGCGGCTTGGTATAGGTCAAATGGCCCCACGCCAGAAACGAGCCGCCCTCCACGGGGACGCGCTGATCGTAGTTGACGATCTCATCCGGGGCGTTGTGGGGCGGTTTCGGAAATGTGCCGATGTCCACGGGCCGCTGGGTGGAGTAATACTTGTAAAGACCGGGGGCCTCGATCCCCACGGCCTCGACATGATAGAGCCGCTGATAGTCCTGCACACGGTCAGTCAAATCCCGTTCCATCGCGGCCAGATCGCTGCCGTAGTGCCCCCACTCATACTGCCGCTGGCCCTTTTCATCGTCATAATAGGCCCAGGTCACATAGGGGGCCGGGGCGGCGGGGTTTTCTCCCAGCGCAAAGCCCCTGCCGTTTTCCAGCATGACGGCCTTGAGAATGGCATAGCCTTGATTTTTGTCCATAGCGCCTCCTTATCGTGTCATATCCTTTTCCGCTTTCCGGGCATAGGGCTGGAGCTGGCGGGGATCGCTGCCGTCCTCGGGCCGCAGGAAGTCCAGACGGGCCGCCGCCCGGATCGCGTTCTGGTTGAGCTGCCGCTGCCACGCCCCCTGGCTGGGGGCCCACTTGAAGCCCTCGGCCTTCAGCGCCCGCCGCTGATCCTCCGGGGGCTTTTCATCAAAAAGCAGTTGCAGGCGGTTTTCCGCCTCGTTGATTTTTACCTCGCCGCCGGGGAACGTCCAGCCCGCAAACTCGCTGCGGTTTTTCAGATCGTCAATGCGCTGGCGCACACGGCGGATATTGGCGTTGTTGTTTGTCAGCAGAAAAGAGGGATAGGGCACCGGGTCTTTGCGCCAGTCATTTGCCATGGAGGACTGCAATTTTCCGATGTCCTCAAAGGACAGGCCGGGGCAGCCCTCCAAGGTTTTGTGCTTGCGGTAATAGGCGTTGACGCTTTTCATGGTGGCCTGCAGCGTCTCCAGGTCAGCCAGCTTTTTTTCCAGCTTCTCCACGGCGAGGTCATCGTCGGCGCTGATCCCGCCCATCCCAACGGATTTGATTTTATCCAGCAGCTTTTCAATTTCCATGTACTCGCCCATGTTGCGGTCGCGGGCGGCGTTCTGCTTCTCCTTTTTGCGTACCGGGAAATTGCCGCCCCCGGAGATCAGAATGGACGGGACGCGGGTATCAATGGCGTTACGCTGGTTCAGGTTCTCCGCCAGCTTACGGGCGTAGCGGTCAACCAGCGCGTCAATCTTGTCATGGTACATGGGATCGACGCGGGCCTTTTGCCGCTCCGCTATCGCTACCGCCTCATCCACCATCTGGCGGTAGGCGCTGGTGGCGGAGCCGGGGGCATAGTCGGAAAAGCTGTTCATATCCTTTGCCCGCTTCGCCGCCGCCTCGCTGATTTCATAATACTTTGGCATAGTTCCTCCTTCCGAATGGCCGAACTTCGGGACAAAGTGTCCCAAAGTACGGCACAAAAATGTTGACAGCATCGGGGCCAAACAGGGGCGGGCCGTAAATTCATACGGCCCGCCCTTAAAGCGGCTCCCCAAAGCCTTGTTATACCGGGCTTTTTTCGGGCCTAATTGTCAACAGACCAGCCCCGTTTTTTCTTCATGTGATCCCGCTGCTGGCGGCGGTGGGCTTTCTTGGCACAGGCCGGGGAGCAGTAGCGCGTCCTGCCGTCCGGGAGAAAGACGCTGCCGCAGACCGGGCAGAGCCGGGTCTCCGGGGCGGGGCCCTCGGCGGTCAGCCCCGCCTCCAGCACAGGATCAAGGGGCAGAACGGCGTCCCGGAAGTAGCGGCAATAGGTT
>JAEWYA010000085.1 GCA_023395775.1 Bacillota bacterium | reverse complement strand
GTATATGAACGAGAAGCGGGGCTTTCATGTCAGCATGGACGACTATGGCGCGGAGATGGAGACTATTTTGCAGACGCTGATCGAAAACGGCTGCGGCATCGAGGTTAATACCAACCGGGGCACTCAGCCTCTCCCCGGCGCAAGATGGCTGAAGCTGTATCGCCGCCTCGGCGGCGAGATCATCACCTTGGGCAGCGACGCGCACCGTCCCCAGGATGTGGGCAAGGGTATCCGGGAGGGGCAGACGCTGCTGCGCGAGTGCGGCTTTGGACGTTTCTGCACGTTTGAAAAGCAAAAACCCATTTGGCACGCACTTTAAAGGAGACCTTGCAAACTGCGCGAAATGAGAGTAAGATGAGAGCCGGATGAGAAGTGCTTTGCGCCATCCGGCGTGACCCCGGCAAAACGGAACGTCCGTATTTTTCGCAATAAGAAATATGCTACTACCGATGAAGGCGAGGATTTTATGATGAAAATCGCGTTGGGCAGCGACCATGGGGGATTTGAACTAAAGGAGAAAATCAAGCGGCAGCTGGAGCAGGACGGCTATGAGTGCAAGGACTGCGGCTGTTTTTCCACGGAGAGCTGCGACTATCCCGTCTTCGGCGAGGCGGCGGCCCGTGCCGTGGCCTCCGGCGAGTGTGAAAAGGGCATTGTCGTCTGCACGACCGGCATCGGCATCTCCATTTCCGCCAACAAGATCAAGGGCATCCGCTGCGCGCACTGCGCGGATACACTGGAAGCCAAGCTCTGCCGCCAGCACAACAACGCCAATATGCTGGCGCTGGGCGCGGGTTTTACAGGACCCATGCTGGCTGCGGAAATGGTAAGGGTTTTTCTGAATACCGACTTCGAGGGTGGGCGGCACGCCCGCCGCGTGGCCCTGATGGACGCCATCGAGGGCTGAACGGAGAAAGCTTCGGAGGAGGAACGCTATGGCAGGGCCAAGAGGATACAGCAGTTACCACGGGAAAGGCTCCAAGTGGAAAATCGTGTTGGCAGTGTTGCTGCTGCTGGTGATTTTAGGGGCTCTGGCGGTCATTCGGCTGCAAAAGTATGTGGTCTACGATGATTCCGGCCACCCCCGACTGGATCTGTCCCAATTTTCCCAGCAGAAGCCGGATGATTCCGGCAGTGCTCCGGCCGATGGCTCCGGCGACGCGAATCTGACCATTCAGGAGCCGGAGCGGCAGTCGATTCAGGCCGTTCAGCTGCCCGTGGGTCAGTTGACCGATTGGAAAGCCACTTGGACCGCAGCTTCTGCGGGCGGGACGTACAACGCCGTGGCATACACCGTCAAGGACGCGGACGGCTCCGTGTATGTGGACAATGAATCCACCCCGGCGGAGGCGGTTAAAACCACGGAGGGCACCAGCGCGGCGGTGGACGCCATGCTGAAAGACGGCACTTTTTATACGATTGCCAAAATCGCCTGTTTTCGGGATCCCATTGCCTCCAGCGGAGATTTGGAGGATATGGGGCTTAAAAATACCGGAGGCTATGTCTTTTACGACGGCAACAACGACCGCTGGCTGGACCCCGCGAAACCGGCTGCGCGGCAGTATTTGATTGATCTGGCCACCGGCTGCGCGGCGGCGGGCTTTGACGAGATTTTGCTGACGGACGTCAGCTATCCCACGGTTGGAAAGCTGAACAAGATTGACTACGGCGCGGCGGCTGCCGGTCTGCCGGACAGTTTGAAAGAGGAACTGGACTCCTTCCTGACGGAGATGAAGACGGCGCTGGCGGAGTATAATGTGAAGCTCTCCATTCTGGTGCCAACGGAACTGATTGTCTCCGGCGGCGATGCGAGCAGTGTCTCCGGCCAGTCTCTGGCGGACATCGCTCCGCTGGTGGACCGGGTGTATGCCCTGACACAGGGAAGTCAGGAAACCTTGAATCAGGCGGAAGCGAACCTTGCCGCCGTCAGTAAAACCACGGAATTTGTGTCCGTACTGCACCCAGCGGAGGTGCTAAGTAAGGGCTCCTATTTGATTACGCCGTAAAATTTAAGGTAGCGCCGCGGAAACGGTCATAGGCCGTTTTCGCGGCGCTTTACAGCATTTATCCGCGAAAGCCCCGGCGGAACGCGGGAAATATAAATGTCGAAGCTAAGAGCGTAAGGGGGCGGACTGCCAACAGCAGCCCGCTCCCTTTACACTTTATGTTGAGGAATCTGGCAGCCATTTGGAGCATTCTTCAAAAGCAAAGCTATAACCCGCTTTTTTGGGGGCTTCAACCTTCCTTCAGCTTCGCGGCGGATGCAGCTGTTCCTTCACCTGCAAATGCCCAGTCTGCTTTCAATCAGTGAAAAACATGGTCCGAAAGAGATGCTTTGGGCAGATTCCAGTGAAAATAACTGGACAGGACTCGAATCACCACCGTGGCGGCGATGCTCAAACAGATACTCCAGATCTCGGGGATGTAATTTTTGGAAAACAGGTATACCAATGCGCCGACAACAGAAGCGCAGGCGTAGATATGTTTTATAAAAATATAGGGGCGGTCACCCGCCAGCACATCGCGGACAACACCGCCGCCCACTCCAGTTAATACGCCCACAAACAGAAGAAGCATGATCCGGTAGTCCTGGCTGCAGTTGATGGCAACAGATATTCCGTTGACTGTGAAAATACCAAGTCCGACGGCGTCCATTACCAGAAGCAGCCGCTGACCGCGCGTGTGTTTGCGCAGAGCACATACCAGAAATACAATCAGCGATGTGGTCATGGCAATCAGCGCACAGGTTGGATCCTGAAAGGTTTTGGGCGGAGTCAGCCCCAAGATCAGATCCCGCAGTACGCCTCCCCCCACAGCGGTTGTTAGCCCCAGAATAATCACTCCCAGCAAATCCATCTCTTTTTTGATGCCGGTCAGTGCGCCGGAGATAGCAAAAGCCACCGTACCGATCAACTCCAATGCAAATAAGAAAAATTCCATGACCGTAAAATTCCTTTCACATGGCAAACTCAAACAGGACGGCCGCAGAAAGCGTCAGCCGCCCTGTAAAAACTGGATTCAGAAATCCTCGAAAAATTTAGAGAATACGGCTGCCGCAGCCTTTAGGGATTGTGAAAAGAGAAGCGCGAATAGCAGGCACGAAATTTGTTTCCGTTCACGACCGAATATCTGTAAAGCGCGTTGCCAATCGGAATGGTCGTGTCGCCGCTTACTTTTTACTCCTGCCGGGCAGAGGCAGCCCATGCATCATAACGCGCCCGAAGGACGCCAGCGTCTGCCCACTGTCGGCGGTCAGCAGCACGTCCGCGTCCGACCGTGCCCGGTTCAGGGAGAAGAGATATACCGTTCCCAGCGGGTCCCGATAATACTGCTTGCACAGCATTCCGCCGTCCACGCAGAAAATACCGATATCCCCGGCTTGCAGCGGATCCCGGTTTACATATACCACCGAGCCGTCGGGGATCCAGGGATCCATTGAGTTGCCCTGAATGCGCACAGCGAACTCTGCGGTCGGAGGAACGTCCCCCCCCACCGGAATATAATCAAAGTCCTCTCCGAACACCGGCGCGGCAAATCCGGCGGCGGCGGGGCTGTAATAGAGGGGAATGCGCCGCTCTTCTCTCAGAGGGTGGGCCTGCTCCAGCTCATCGCGGTAGGCGCACAGCGCGTTCATCACGGATCGGACAGTGTCTCGCCCCACGGCGGAGAGACTCCGGTACTGGTCCAAAAGCTCCCGCTCATCGTGGGTCTGCACACTTTTTCCGCCCCGAAAATGGTCGCGGTATAACGTGTTGGGGTCCACCTGTAAGCTGTCAAACAGGCGCAGGAGTACCTCTTCCTTCGGGGCGCTGATTCCCGTCTCATAGTTGCCTATGGCTGAAACAGAGACACCCAACGCCTCCGCCAGCTCCCGGCGGGACATGTTCAGCTGCTCTCTCCGCTCCCGCAGCCGCTCTCCAAAACTCATTTGCTGCGCCTCCCCACAATTTGTTCGACAAAGTTGGACGTACTTTTTTATATCCTATCGTTTTTTTTTGGTCTTGTCAATTGACTAAAACAAGAAACTTGTAAAAATGGCCTTGACAAAACATAAATCTTGTGATATTTTGTGTTTGTTCCCAAAATTCTTGTGATTCATACCAGAATAACGCGGCGAGGAAGTCTAAAGAACGCAAAAAAAATCCCAAGCGAAAAAATCGTTCGGGAATGTGTTCGTACAGTTCTCAAAAATTGCCGCAAGCAGAAGACGCTTGCGGCAATTTTGGTGGGGGAAGATGGATTCGAACCATCGAAGTCGTAGACAACAGATTTACAGTCTAAGCCCAACGATAGATATACCAGTGCTTTCAAGGCTTTTTCAGCAGGTTGACGGCACTCTGACGGCACTCTTAAAATTTCAATTTACTGACGTCTAGTTTTCTTGATTGAAGATCGCTGTGCGTATAGATCTCTGTGGTGGTAACTCGGGAGTGTCCAAGTTGCTCCTGAACTGTTCGGAGATTGTGGCAACCCTCCAAAAGAAAGCTTCCATAAGTGTGCCTGCACTTATGCGGAGAAAGCTTGCGGACACTCGGCGGCTCCTTTCCCTCCTCGTGGTTGCCCTCCTTTTCCCACTCATCTGCCAGGTGCGCATTCAAGCGATCCAAAAAGCGGTAATATCGGCGGCGGTACATGTCGGGGCTCATAAAGTTGTTTCTGTCGCCAGGAAACACCCACTTGGACTTACGGGTCAGGCTATTGAAGAAAGCTGCTCCTGAAGGATCAAGCACGACCTCACGGGGCTTCTTCCCTTTCGGACAGTCTTTAATAAAATACTTCATCCCATCTTCACTTGTCCTGGCAATGTTACGGCGGATTTTCAACGCGGAACCGTCGTAATCATCCCATGTCAGCGCGCAGGCCTCACCAATTCGCAGGCCGGTATAAAGTAGTCCTTCCGCAAGATACCCGTCAGGGTCGCGTGGGATAAATTCAAGCAGGTAGTCCATCTCTTCTCGGCTAAAGTATTCAGGGCTTTTCTTTTCATGCCACACGGGGGCGGTGTCTTCAGTAGGGTCTTCCGTACAGAGGTGATTTTTTACGCCAGAGTGAAAAATCCCATGTAAACAAATCTTGATATAGTTTAAGGCACTGTTGGATAGTTTTGCCTCTGCCCTATAGATTTGCTCAATGTGGGCCTGCCGCACGTCCTTCATCAGCAGATCCCCAATGTGGGGAACGATGTGCTTTTCCACGTATACCTGATAGTTTCTATAGTTTCCGCCGGATGTTCCTCTCCCCTGCTTATATGTGGTAAGCCATTGCTCTGCCCATGACGCGACGGTCTGATTCACATCCACCTTCTGCTTGTCCCGCTCACGCTGCCAATCCAGGAACTGCTTCTTTGCACCCCGGCCGGTCTTGTCCCGGCTATAAAATGATTTACAGTCGGGGTCACCATTAGGCTTGATACCGATCCGGACGCGGTATTCCCAGCGGCCATCTTTGCGCTGGTACAGAGATCCGTCGCCATAAGTTATCTGCTTCATTGCCATGCCTCCTTGATCTTCGGCAGCATGATTATGATTTTCCTGCGTGTTCCTTCTTCCACTGCCTTGCGTATCTGCGGGAGTAATGGTTAAGGCTCTCAAGGCTATGGAAAAGCGCTATCTTACCGGGCGGGTGGTAAAATAGCACGTCTGGTAATCTCGGAGAAGTTTTAATATCTATGCCGTCGGCTTCTTTTTCAATGGATCTTATAGAAAGAATATCATTGTAAAAATGATTATTACGGATATGCCTAAGTTCATGTTTCAATTTTAACTGTTGCTTGTTTGGACATATCTGACGGTTTATATAAATGTCAAATGTACCGTCATTGTTGGGGACAGTGACGCCCTCGACTCTTTCCGGGAAATCTATATACCGAACAAAATAATCGGGCGTCCACATATTATCGCCCATCAACCTTTCTGAGTGCTTCAATAATGGCTGCGGCTTTCTTCACATCTTCCACCGTTGCCCCATCAGCCAGCGAGAATAGCATCCGGCATTCCGGACGTGTGCGGTACATTTCCAATAATTTTTCAAGCTCTTCGTCATCACTGACGGAGGGCTGTTCTTTTTGCTCACCATAAATATCGTAAATATCATCCAAAGAAACATCAAGCAACATTGCAAATTTTTGAGCGTTGGGCTTCGATAAATCGGAACTTCGCCCGTTATTTAATTCGCTCATTGTAGAGCGCGGAACGCCAGCGGATTTACACAGTACGGTCATGTTTTTATATCCGCGCTCTTTCCCGAGCTGCTCAATGTGGCTATACAAATCATTCATAAATACACCGCCATTTTGTCAATTTAGACAAAATTACAGTATACCGTAAATAACCCTTGATTTTTACTGTTGGTTGTAATATAGTAAGGTTAAAGATTACGGTTGACTGTAATATTTGATTGATGGTAATTTGATTATATTACAGGATTCCGTAAAAGTCAATCGCATTATATAGGAGGTGAAGTCTGCAAATGGCACAAATTACAGTATTCGGTAAGGAAATTAAGAAACGTCTTATCGACATTGAGCGTCCTCAGGCGTGGCTTATCGAACAGGTCAAAGAAAAAACGGGGCTGTACTTCGACGATTCCTATCTTTACAAAATCATGGTCGGGTCGCTGAGCACTCCCTCCATCGTCAGCGCAATCAATGAAATTCTGGAACTGCACGGAAAGGAGGACACATGAATCAGACGAAAGAAGTCATTACCCCGCGAGAGGCTTCGAGAATTCTCGGCAGGGCGACCAGGACGATTGAGCATGGGCTGCGGACCGGAGAACTTCCTTTCGGCGTTGCTTATCGGCAGAAGAGCGGTCGCTATGTGTACATCATTCCCCGTGAAGCGTTTGAGCGGTTTTTGCAAGGTGCCCGACCAGACCGGCCGGTAGGGCAAAGCAATTAAAAATGCCGCCCTCGTAGCAGTACTACAAGAGCGGCATTACAAGGCCGGGCATCCAGCATCTCTTACATTGAAAGCTTAAAGTTTGGATGCTTCTCCTCAATTTTCTGAAGAACCGAAATGTAAAGTTTAATGTCACTTTCTACTGAATCGGCTAGGCCTAATGTCTTTGCCAATTCCATAATTCTATTTTTTAGTTCCGAATAAGCAAACAATATTTCGGCGTCAGTAAACCCATAATCCACGCTTCCACCTCCTTTCGCCACATATTACCACCAACGAGGCTAAAGGACAAGTTAAAAAAATGAGGTGAAAGACAGGATAAATAGCAGCAAATTGACTTCCCTAATTACCATCTTAGTAGTTTATATTCCAATTTATTACAAAATTTGGCAGTATATAGATACGGGCACCGCCAAATACGCAGCAAAATAAACAAAAAGGATTGGTGATTTTGAGAAAGAAAACAACTTGTATTATAAAAGAACTTGATCTACACGGGCGAATTGTAATTCCCAAGGGCTTCTGGCCTGCTATTGAAATTCAAGCAGGAGATTCCCTGGAAGTATTTACAGATGGAAGGCGGATCGTCTGCCGAAAGTATCAGCCCGGATGTGTGTTCTGTGGAAGTTTGATCGGAGTTAAAGACATACATGGTGTTCATGTTTGCCGCAAGTGCGCAAAAGCAGCTTTGAAGGCTTTAGGTACGGCAACATAATCACCAGGGACTGAAAATTTTGGTGGTGTTCGCCCTCCCGGATGGTTATTCCATCCGGGAGGAAATTAGAAAGGAACGAAAAGTGACACAAAGAATGAAGCGCGCCATAGCGCGGCTCGTCCTGACGGCTCTAGCATGGCTTATTGCGGTGGCTGCGTTGACTACCCCGGCGAGATCGGCAGAGTCTGCTGTTATCACGGACGAGCTGGCCACTCCCGTCGGCCCTGCACAGTGCTGGGAGGCACCAGACATCCCGGAACTGGACGAAAACGCAAATATTCAAGCCGCCTTGCTGGCAAAAGCCAACGTAATCCAGGACTGCACGGTTACCTGGTATACCTCGGACACTTGTGGCAAGCAGCCCGGGGACCCGGCCTATGGCATTACATATTCCGGCCTGCCGGTGGTGGAACACCTGACCTGCGCCGTTGACCCCGATGTAATCCCGCTGTACTCAGACGTGTTTGTCCAGTACGCCGACGGAACCATAGAGCAACTGTGGGCGACGGATACCGGCGTTACCGGGAACGCTGTTGACATCTACACACCGGACTATGACTACGCCATCCAGTGCGGAAGACAGAATCTGACGGTGTGGTGGGTGCGGCCGGAGGTGTCCCCATGACTCCTCGTTACCTCATTTGTACCCGCTGTTACCGGCGCTGGAATGTCTCCCGGCTGCGCGATGACCCCCGGCCTTACCTCTGCCCATTCTGTCGCACACAAAAAAGAGCCGCCCCCGGTGAGTTAGACCGGAGACGGCAAGAGAAAAGAGAAAGAGATATTATGCCCATTATTATCCAGAAAGTGAGAAAAGTCAAGTGAAGACTGAAAAATGTCGTGACGCGCCCAATTCGCTCACCCGCGAGGAAGCTGCGGCCGCTTTGGGTACATCAACATACTGGGTGAACGGACTGGTGCGGGAAAACAAGCGGGTCAAAGACGCGCAGAAGCGGATCACCCAAAGCAGCTTACATCGATTCCAGCATAGTAATGACCTTGCTATCCAAAAAGTCCAAGCCGAAGTTATCCACGCATATGAAATCGGCCTGTCCATGAACCTTATCGAAATTGTAGCGGATAACGCGATCCGCGCCAAAAATCCTCTGCTGCCCGGTAAACCGACCGCGCGGCAGTTCACATATAAAACCATCTATGACTACGTAATGAAGGAGAAAAACGAACATGTCTAATAAATCCGATCTGACCCTTGGCCTCTGCCTGAGTGACGAGAATATTCAGGTGATGAAGCGCTTCTGCGATTCCGTGGACTTCCTCAAAGAAGCATCGCAGTCCGGCGCGGAAGTGAAGCTGCAGTGGCCCGAAAACCCTACCGCTGCGCAGGATGCTCCTGCATCGGCTGCGCAAACCGCGGCCATTGTGCTGCACACCCCTGCACCGAATCCTGCACTGACGACTGCTGCTCCGATTGCGCCCGCTCCCATTCCTGCGCCGGTTGCACCCGTGCCTAGTGTAAACCCTACCCCTGCGGTTTCGGCTTCTGTCCCCAGCCCCGCTTACATGCCTGGTGTCCAGCCGCAGACCACTGTACCTTCCGCCCCTAACTTCATCCCGGCGATTCCGTCCATGGCTCCGCCCGTCCCCACTGCGGCACCTGTGACGCCCACTGCTGCCCCTGCGTACACGTTTGACCAGATCACCAAAGCCGGCGCGGATTTGGCGGCAGCGGGGAAGACTCCGCAGCTCCTTGGCCTGTTGCAGCAGTTTGGGATTCAGGCGGTGAGTATGCTCCCGAAGGAGCAATACGGAGCCTTTGCTATGGCTTTGCGGGGACTGGGGGCGCAGCTCTGATGCCGACGCCTGAATACCACGCCAGAAAGTCCCCTTCCTCCGCGCACCGCTGGATTCACTGCCCCGCATCCATCAAGCTGAGTGAGGGCATTCCGGTGGCAACCAGCCCCTACGCAGAGGCGGGCAGGCTGGCCCACTCCATCGCAGAGCTTAAAGCCCGTAAGCGGTTCCTGGTGCTGAACAAGCGTACATATAACGCCCAGCTGAAAAAGCTGCAGGAGGACCCGCTCTACCTTCCCGAAATGGACGGCTACACCGACCTGTACGTCGAGACGTTGGAGCAGCATGCCATGACGTTCCAGTCTGCGCCGTTCATCGCTCTGGAAACCTCCGTGCCGGTGGGTATCTTTACCCAGGAAACCAAAGAAGACGGAACCCCGGCCACGGGCACCGCCGACTGCATCCAGATTGCTGAAGGTGTCCTGTGGGTCACGGATTACAAGAACGGCGCCGGTGTACCGGTTGACGCCCACGAAAATCCGCAGATGATGACCTACGCGCTGGGTGCTCTGGCCATGTACGCGCTGATTTACGGTGATTCCATCCAGACCATCAAAATGACTATTGTACAGCCCGCACTGCACAGGGTGTCCGACTGGGAGATCAGTCGAGGGGCACTGGAGGAATGGGGACATGACATTCTGACCCCTACGGCAGTTCGAGCGGACAGCGACGCGCCCGGCGACCCTTGCCCCGGTGACTGGTGCCGGTTCTGCCCCCTCAAAAATCAGTGCCGGGAGCGGGCAAATAAAGTCCTCGCAGTGGAGGCGTTCGGCAAGAAGCTCCCACCGCTGCTCTCCGATGCAGAGGTTGGACAGGCTCTCCAGCAAGCCGAGGGGCTTGTATCTTGGTATAAAGACCTGTCGGACTACGCGCTGAAAGCCTGTCTGGACGGCAAGCAGATCGCGGGCTTTAAGGCGGTAGAGGGCCGCACCTCGCGGGCTTGGGACAACATGGACACAGCTTTTGCAGATATGCAGCAGCGCGGCGTAGCGGAAGCCCTCTTGTGGGAGCGCAAGCCCGTTACCGTGGCAGGGCTGGAAAAAGCCGTCGGCAAAAAGACCTTTGCAGAGGTCGCCGCGGGTCATGTG
>JAEWYA010000064.1 GCA_023395775.1 Bacillota bacterium | reverse complement strand
GTTGTGGAGGGCCGCCTGCAGCTCCGCGACTGGACCGATAAGGAGGGCAACAAACGCCGCTCCGCCGAGGTCGTGGCCGACAACGTGTACTTTGGGGATTCCAAGCGCGATGGAGAGTCCGGTGGCTATCATGCCCCGGCTTACGGCGCGCCTGCCGGCGGCAACCACGCCCCGGCTCCCGTGGACGCCCACTCCGATTTCGCTGAGATCGGGGAAGAAGACGGCGAGCTGCCGTTCTGATCGTCTATCAGCGCCATTTTTGTAAAAGGAGGAAACCACCATGCCTTATGATCGTGATTCCAGGCCCTCTCGTCCCATGAACCGCAACAAGCGCCGCAAGGTTTGCCAGTTCTGCGCGGACAAGGCCGAGTTTATCGACTATAAAGACGCCGCGAAGCTTCGCCGCTTCGTTTCCGAGCGTTCCAAGATCCTGCCCCGCCGCACCACCGGCACCTGCGCCATGCATCAGCGTGAGCTGACCGAGGCCATCAAGCGCGCCCGTCAGATCGCCCTGCTGCCCTATGTGACGGACTGATCTGTCAGTTTTAAACCCGCCCCACCGAAAATCGGTGGAGCGGGTTTTTCTGTTCCGTCCGGTTCCGTGTGGAACAAGAAATGCACATGATTTTTCCGTGGGTAAAAATGGCGGGCGGAGCGGTGGCTCCGCCCGCTATGCGGCTTATTTTCCGTCGGTCAGGTCCACGGAATTTCCGCTGAACTGCACGGATTCGATCTCGTTCACGTTCAATGGCGCGTTGAATTCCAACGTGACATGGGCGGTGGTTCCGCTCGCGTCGCTGCCGCTGCCGATGCCGCAGCAAAACCATGGGCGGTCCAGCACCTTGCCGTCCTTCAGGGTGATGGAATAGTCGGTGAAGTCTTCTCCAAACTGATTGGCCTGACAATCCGAGGAAAAGTACAGATTCATGGACAGGGGCGAATACTGGACGCGCTCCAAAAGGTAATCCGTTTTCCCGATCGGATAGGTCTCCCCGCAAGATACTGTGCGCGCATATTTTTCGCCGTCCTCCAGCGGGATTTCCAGCGTCCAGTCTCCCGCACAGAGGACCGTCTCTCCGTCTTTTCCGCTTTTCATGAGATCATGCAGCTCCAGCGTATAGGTCCCCGCCCGGACGGTCTGGGTACTGTTGGTGTTGAAGATCAGATAAAACTGATTGGGCTTCAGCTCCATTTCGTCATCGTCGTAGCGATAACTGTATCCATAGCCGGCGTCCGAAATAGACGTGTCATCCACCAATGTGCCGCCGATATCTCTGAATGAGGCCTGCCACAGGCAGTTCCCGTCCTCATCGTTCTCCACAACCTTGTCCGTCTGCTTGCAGGTAACCCGAATGGCAGCCATCGACATATAGCCGCCGGATACCGCGTCCAACAGTTCAAAGCGCAGCTCGTCCGTCTCCAGGATCGTCCCCAGCTCCGCGCCGTCCATATACGCCAGCTGAGACATATCCGCCACGCCGGCGTCCAATCCCAGCTCCCGGCCAAAAAGATTGAACAGACGGGTGAAGAATTCTCCGCCGGTCAGTGAATACGCCAGCGCGGAACCGGCCAGCAGCGCCGCCGCCACCGCCGCTATGACCAGGCGCAGGATGTGCTTTTTTCTGATCCGCACCTCTCTGGGGCAGGCAAAGGACCGGGCGCTGTCCTCCTTGGTCTCCCTCCCGCTGCGGAAATACCGGCGGTAATAGCCCATGGGGTCCGCCAGCATTTTTCTGAGTCTGCGGTGCTGCCGCAAAGACTCCCTGTACGCGTCCTCTCCCCCGCTCATAATCTGTTCCCAGTCCTCCCGCAGGGCCTCCATTAAAGCGAATCGCAGGTTTTCGTCCAAACTCAGCTCACTCACAGGCGTATCCCTCCTTCCGCATCGCTTCTATCAGGAGCTGGCGTCCCCGGGCCACTCGGGTTTTCACGGCGCCCTCCGTAATATGCAGTTCCCTGGCAATCTCCGCGTGGCTCCACTCCGTCAAAAACCGCAGTTCCAGTACCCGACGATAGGTTTCCGGCATTCGGCGGATGATCTCCACCAGAGCCCGGAAGCCTCCGTCCTCCGCGGGCGCGGCAGGCATCTGCTTTTCCACTTCCTCGTCCATGGGTAAATCCCAACGCTCCTTTCGCAGAAGGTCCAGTGCGGCGTTCTTTGTCACCGCCACGACCCAGTAAATCCGCCGCTCCTCCGGAATCGCTTTCAGATCGTCAAAGTGCTGAATGATCTTTAAAAATGCGTCGTGAACCGCGTCCTCGGCCTGCGTCTGGGATGGCAGGATCTTCCTCGCCACCCGATTCATTTTGTTGTAAAACTGCTGGTAGACCAAAGCAAACAATTCCCGGTCGCTATCCTCGTCCAGCATCGCAAAATACACTGGCAGCAAGTTGCTCCCCCTTTTCTCTCTCTTATCTCTTGCCTGATAGACGTACCGAATTGCCAGAATGTAACAGTGCAGCCGCAAAATTTTTACTGCCCAAATAGGATAGGCCGTCGGTTCTGCTGGGAGCAGAGCCGGCGGCCTGGTTTTTATGCCTGTAAACAGCGGACTTTTGAGCTGGCAAAACCTCCGCTCTGTGCATCCGAGCAAATTTTCAGTTTTAACCCCGCCATTTCCAGTCGCGGATCTCTGGCAGGTCCACGCCGTACTTGCGGATATACTGGGTGTGCTCCACCAGCTTATCGTTCATCTCCTGTACCAGATGGGCGCTGCGCCCGCCCAGCTCCGGCAGATACCGCAGAACGTTTTTCACCAGATGGAACCGGTCCACCTCGTTCTGCACCCGCATGTCGAAGGGCGTGGTGATGGTACCCTCCTCCTTATAGCCGTACACATGGATGTTGCGGTTGTGGCGGCGGTAGGTCAGCTCGTGAATGAGGGTATGATAGCCGTGGAAAGCAAAAATGATGGGCTTATTGGTGGTAAACAGCGCATCGTACTCCGCGTCACTGAGACCGTGCGGGTGCTCCGTGCTGGGCTGGAGCTTCATCAGGTCCACGACGTTTACGACCCGGATTTTGATCTCCGGCATCTTTTTCCGCAGGATGGTCACCGCCGCCAGCGTCTCCATAGTCGGCGTGTCGCCGCAGCAGGCCATCACCACGTCCGGCTCACAGCCCTGATCGCTGCTGGCCCAGTTCCAGATGCCCACGCCCTGTGTGCAGTGTTTGACGGCCTGCTCCATGGTCAGCCACTGGGGACGGGGATGCTTGCTGGTGACCAGCACGTTCACATAGTCCCGGCTCTTGATGCAATGGTCAAAGCAGCTCAAAAGGCAATTGGCGTCCGGGGGCAGATAGAGCCGCACCACGTCCGCCTTCTTGTTGGCGATGTGGTCCAGGAAACCGGGGTCCTGATGGGTGAAGCCGTTGTGGTCCTGCTGCCAGACGTTGGAGGACAAAATCAGGTTCAGCGAAGAGATGGACTCTCTCCATGGCAACTCGTTGCAGGTCTTCAGCCACTTGGCGTGCTGAGCGCACATGGAGTCCACAATGCGGATGAACGCCTCGTAGCTGGCAAAAAAGCCGTGCCGTCCGGTGAGCAGATATCCCTCCAGCATCCCCTCGCACATGTGCTCCGAGAGCATGGAGTCCATGACCCGGCCGTCTGCGGAGAGGAATTCGTCGCCCTCCACCGCCGCGCTGTTCCAGTCGCGGCCGGTGACCTCAAAAACCTTGCCCAGGCGGTTGCTCATGGTCTCGTCCGGCCCGAAGATGCGGAAATTCTTCGCGTCCTCGTTGAGCTTGAACGTATCCCGCACATAACCGCCCAGTTCGATCATATCCTGGGCCTCTACCGCGCCGGGGGCGGGAACGTCCACCGCGTAGTCCCGGAAATCCGGCAGACGCAGGTCCCGGCGGAGCTTTTCGCCGTTGGCATGGGGGTTGGCTCCAATGCGCCGATCGCCGGTGGGAGCCAGAGCCTGCAGCTCGGGGATCAGGCGGAAATTCTCGTCGAACAGCTCCCAGGGACGGTAGCTCTCCAGCCAGTTTTTCAACTGTTCAAGATGCTCCGGCCTCTCCATGGAGATGGGCACCTGGTGGGCGCGGAAGGTACCCTCGATCTGCTTGCCGTCCACCATCTTGGGGCCGGTCCAGCCCTTGGGCGTCCGCAGCACGATCATGGGCCAGTCCTTCCATCTATGGTCGCCTGCTCTGGCGGCGGCCTGAATGGCCTTGATCTCGCCCATGACCTCGTCCATCGTGTCCGCCATCAGGCGGTGCATGGTCATGGGATCATCCCCCTCCACAAAGTGGGCCTTCCAGCCGCAGCCCTTGAAGTAGCATTCCAGCTGCTCATGGGTCATGCGGGCAAAGATGGTGGGATTGCTGATCTTATAGCCGTTCAGGTGAAGAATGGGCAGCACCGCGCCGTCGGCGGCGGGATTGAGAAACTTGTTGCCCTGCCAGGACGTTGCCAGCGGGCCGGTCTCGGCCTCGCCGTCGCCAACCGTGACGGCGGCGATCAGGTCTGGGTTATCGAACACCGCTCCGTAGGCATGGGCCAGGCAGTAGCCCAGCTCGCCGCCCTCGTTGATGGAGCCCGGCGTCTCCGGGGCCACATGGCTGGCGATGCCGCCGGGGAAGGAAAACTGCTTGCACAGCTTCTGAAGCCCCTCTATGTCCCGGCTGATGTTGGGGTAAACCTCGCTGTAGGTCCCCTCCAGATACGTGTTGGCCACGAAGAAGTTGCCGCCGTGGCCGGGTCCGGACAGGAGAATCATATCTTGGTCATACTTTTTGATGATGCGGTTGAGGTG